>JANYBD010000183.1 GCA_025360995.1 Gemmatimonadota bacterium | reverse complement strand
GGTGCCCGTCGTGCGGTGCGATATACGGTGACGATGCAAAGTTCTGCACAAAAGATGGCGGGCGTTTGCTGCCGTTTGCCGGCGGAGGATCTCCGATCACTCCGCAGCCGGCATCGCAAACGCCTCCATTGTCTGCACGACCGACCTCGCCGCGCGCCAATACGCCGGAGATTGCGCAACAGAAGGTGATTAACCACGCGAATCTTGCGGGGCAGGTGCTCGACGGCCGATACGCGATTGTCAAAAAGGTAGGCGAAGGCGGGATGAGCTACGTCTACCTCGCACGCGATGTGAGTACAGACGAGCGGCATGCGATCAAGATTCTCTCGCCGAATCTTTCCAGGGATGAGAATGCGATGGCCCGATTGCGCCGAGAGGCGGCGTTGGGCATTCGGCTGGCCCATCCCAATGTTTGTCATATCGTGCGCATGGGCGAAACTGAAGACGGTCTCGTGTACGTGGTAATGCCATTTGTCGAAGGCGAGATCCTTGCCGATCGCAATAACAAAGCCGGGTTTCTGCCGCTGGCATTGACGGTGGAGTTCATCACCGAGATTGCCAGTGGATTGCATGTGGCACACGAGTTGAAGATCATCCATCGGGACCTGAAGCCCGAGAATATCATGATCTGCAAGCGGGCCGACGGCACCGAGTACGCCGTGGTGATGGATTTCGGATTGGCCAAAGAGCGAAAGGCTGGCGGAGAGCTGGAAAAACTCACGGCGACTGGCATCATTTTGGGGACGCCGGAATTCATGAGTCCCGAGCAGTTGCGCGGAAAACCGCTCGACGCGCGCACAGATATTTACTCGCTCGCGCTCATGACCTACGAAATGCTCACCGGCAAGTTGCCGTTCGAAGGCCGTACGCAACAGGAGATGATGATCGCGCGCCTGCGCAACGATCCGATTCCGTTGCGGCAGCGCCGGCCCGGGATGGATTTCCCCGAGGCCGTTGAACGCGTGCTGGGAAAGGCGATGTCACGCAATGCCGATGATCGCTACGCGACAACAATCGAATTCGCTCAGGAACTCGCCGCCGCTGCGGAGGGTGGAGGTGCACCGCCCGCTGCGGGTATGCTCGGCAAATTATTCGGGAGATAGACAATCCGGACTTCAGTTAGAGCACTACTCCTAGCGATTGGACTGTGGCTTGCAACGACCGCGCTCGCAGCTCAGCAGCCGGCGTTCCAGGTGGTCCACTACGATATTGCGCTCGACCTTCCCCGAAGTGGGAAAACAATAGATGGTGTAGCGACGCTGACGGTGCGCCGACTCGCCTGGGTCGATACGCTCGTGCTTGACCTGCAGGACATGAAAGTCAGTGCGGTGACGGAAGCCGGCAAACCGATTGACTTCAGCCAGCGCGACGGGCGACTGAACATTTATGTGGGAGGGTCACGGCAAGACACGTTGCGCGTGACGATCGCATATTCTGGTGTCCCGACCGATGGTTTGATTATCAGCACCGACAGCGCGGGACGGTGGCTTGCCTTTGGCGATAACTGGCCCAATCGGGCTCGACATTGGATTCCGTCGGTGGATCATCCGTCGAGCAAGGCCACGGTAACCTGGACCGTTCGAGCGCCAGCCGGCCGGCGCATTGTCGCGAATGGCGAACTCATTTCCGAACGAGAAGTTCCGCGGCCAGTCGATCCCGATGGGGCGTTCGGCAGTCCGAGCGCTCGCACAGAAACGGTCTGGCGCGAATCGCGACCGATACCGATGGACATTATGGTTATCGCCGCCGCTCCGCTCGAACGTTTCGAACTTGGCAACACGGCATGCGGACTCGCCGAACTGAGTCGTTGCGTGCCGCAAATGGTGTACACGGCGCCGGAACAACGCGCAATCCTGCCGGGGGCGTTCGCCGAAGTGGATTCGATCGTCACATTTTTTGCGCGTACGGTCGGCCCTTTTCCGTATGAGAAGCTTGCCCATCTGCAAAGCAGCACGATTTTCGGGGGGATGGAAAACGCGAGTGCGATTTTTTACGCCGACAAAATGTTCCGGCTCGACAGCGTGAAATACGATCTTATTGCCCACGAAACGGCACATCAATGGTTTGGCGACGCGGTCACCGAACGCGAGTGGTCGCATGTCTGGCTCTCAGAAGGGTTCGCCACATATTTCGCCGCGCTCTACACACAGCATTCCCGCGGTGACTCAGCGTTTCGTGTGTCAATGCAGAAGATCCGCGAGACAGTGCTGAAAGCCGAAGAAGTCACGCGACGACCCGTCATCGACACCATCGAGACAAAACTCACGTCACTGCTCAATGCGAACAGTTACGACAAGGGCGGGTTCGTGCTCCATATGTTGCGGGAAGAACTCGGCGACAGTGCGTTTTTTCGCGGATTACGGCGCTATGTGCGGGAGCATCGCCATGGCACGGCCCTGACCGACGACCTCCAACGGGCACTGGAACTCGAGTCAGGCCGTACGTTGAAACCGATATTCGATCAGTGGTTGCGGCGTCCTGGCTATCCGGAGATCGCCGTCACATGGGCTCATAATGCCACACTGAAAGAATTATCGGTGACGGTCACCCAGAGCGGCCGATTTGGTTATTTCGCCTTTCCGCTGACGATCGGGTATTCGGACGGCGCCGGTTCGCATCGGATCCGTCTCGCCGAACCCGCGGAGCAGGTACACACGTTTCACTTGCATGCGACTAACAGCCTGCCGGCGTCGCTACGCGTGGATCCGGACGTCACGTTGCTCGCCAAAATCGCGAAATGAGCGCGGCGAGCTGTTGGCGTATTCTTGTGGGCGCGCTCATATCGGCGAACGTGATCAATGCGCAAGCAACGCGACGGGACGACCCCCCGGCCGCGGAGCTGGCCGTATCACTCGGGAGACTGGACATCGCCGAGCAGAAATTGTTCGCGGCGAGCAGCCGTGCGCCGCGCGAACCATCGGCACGTGGTGCGCTTGGATTCTTTCTGGCGTCGCGCGGCCATCTCAAAGTCGGTGCGGTGCTGCTTGAGGAAGCCAGGCAATTTGGCGGCAGCGCGCTGGCGATCGATGCGCGGCTTGCCCACATCTATCCGTGGTACGGCGCATGGAATCTGGTTTCGCAACTGCCGACGGTGCGATCGTTCGATCCTGCGGAACACGACCGGGCGCACTGGCTGGCTGCACACCGAAGCGCCGTCCACGGTCCTGATTCTGTGGTCATCACCCTTGAACCAAGCGAGTCATCAGACGAGACAGCCATGGGGCGGGTGGCGCTGAATATCGGCGGCACGATCGTACATGCGGATATCGACCCGAACGTCGAGGGCATTGTATTGCCTGTTGGTGACAATGTACTCGGATCGATGCAACTGTTTGGAGCGATTCGTGGGACTGGAGCGACGCTTGGTGTGAGTTATGCGATTGGCATTGGAGCACTTTCCATCAGCAATGTTCCGGTGCGCATTGATAGCGGAGCACGAGCCCGGATCGGTTTCGATGTACTGTCGCCATTCGCGCCGACTTTCGATCCGGCGGCCGCACAACTCACGCTGCGGGTGCGAGCCGCAGCGCCGATGGGTTCCGAATCGATCGCATTCCTTCTTGGATTCCCCGGCATCCGAATCGCGGCGCGCTCGGGGGCGCCACTGGTCCCAATCGAGAGTGCGGCAGGGCGTGCGGCACTGCGCGGTATGCGATGGACGTTCGATCTACGGCGCGGCGCCATTACGCTGGTCCGCTAGCGTCCCCGCTTTCGCAGTTCCTGTTCAACGCATTTGTCTTGTACAACATCAATTCCGGCTCGCGCCAAGCGCTCAGCGGCGGCGTCGTTACGGATGCCAAGTTGGAACCACACTGCGGAAGGCTGCTTTGCGATGATATCGTCGAGGTGCGCCGGGATATCTGTCGGTTTCCGAAAAACATCGACGAGATCGACTACACCTGGAATCGCTGAAAGAGTTCGGTAAACCGGTTCGCCGAGTATCGTGGTGACGTCGGGGAAATAGACCGGCACCGGAATTATTCGATAGCCGGCGAGTTGTGCGTACATCGGCACCACAAACGCGGGCTGATTCGGATCATCTCCCGTCTTGATACCAAGGACGGCGATCGTATGGACCCGTTCCAGTAGCGCCGTGATTTCCTCCGGCGTTTCGAGCAGATGGCGGCGCCGGTCGTCGAGGCTCACGGGATTGTCGTTCGTCATTTAATGGACGTCTTTCCACGCGACCGTTGTATGCCCAAGCGATGGAAAGGCCCGTGGAAGCGAATCCAAGCCCTCGCGTCCGGGTACGCGCAGCTTGCGGAGTCCGCGAAAAAGCCAGCTGCGCGGATTACAAAATCCGGCACCCGTCACCTGATACCCGCGCCGTACAAGATCGCGTTGTGATACATAGGCGTGATGTGCTTCGAATTCGTTGAACCCGACAAGCGTTTCGCTTCCACCGCGAAAATAGGGAAAATTCGGCGTCGTAATTATTACACGCTTTATCGCCGCACCCTCCAGCGCATCGAGTACTGCGGTCACATCACTCTGCTCCATGTGTTCGATAATTTCGCTGGCGAGTACCGTGTCCCACCGACCATCGATCGGTCCCGGCAGTTGCTGCAGCCACACGCGACGATAATTGCCGCTCGAGACACAGAGGGAAATATTTGGCTCGAATGCGTCCAGACCATCCACGCAGGGCGGGGTGGCGAGACCTGCTTCCCAAAAGTTGCTACGGATGAGCCCGCCCCAGCGTCCATATCCGCAACCGACATCGAGGACAGTTTCGCCAGCAATTAGCGGCAAAACGACCGGGTCGAGGAAAGTGGCCGATGAACTCATTGTCTAACAGTAACTCGTGCGCTCGGGTAGATTAAGGTGTCTGTGCACGCTCCGTGCGCGGACTGACGTTGTTCGAATTCCCTATTCAAATCTCCCGTATGCGCTATCTCGTTCTCGGCGCCGGGCTGCAGGGTTCGGCCTGTGCGTATGACCTGCTGCAGAATCCGGCCGTAGAGGAAGTCCGGCTTGCCGATCGCGTAGGTGCGACGCTCCCCGAATTCCTCACGAAGTACCAGCGTGATCCGCGACTGAAAATCGTCTCGTTCGATGCGCGTGACCAATCCGCCGCACGACGGGCTATGGACGGCGTCCAATCCGCGATGTGTGCGTTGCCCTATTACTTCAACCTCGACATGACGCGCGCGGCCATCGAATCGGGCGTCCACTTTGCCGACCTCGGTGGCAATACCGAAATTGTGTGGAAGCAAAAGGCGCTGGACGCTGAAGCGAGGGCGAGTGGCGTGACAGTGGTGCCGGATTGCGGACTCGCGCCGGGAATGGTCAACATTCTTTCACAACTAGGCATCTCGCGCTGCGACACCATTTCACGGGTGAAAATATTTGTTGGCGGCCTGCCGCAAGTACCTGAAGGTCCGCTGAAATATCAGATCGTCTATTCACTCGAGGGCGTGCTCGACTATTACACGACGCTTTCGTGGGTGGTGCGAGGCGGCAAGCGAACGCAGGTCAAGGCGCTGTCAGAGCTTGAGCCGGTCGTGTTTAGCGCACCAGTCGGAGAGCTCGAAGCATTTCATACGGCAGGTGGCCTCTCCACGATGGCCAATCGGTATGAAGGCAAGATTCCGACCATGGAATACAAGACCCTCCGGTATCCGGGTCATGCGCACATTATGGAAGCGGTACGTGATCTCGGTCTGCTGGATCTCGAGCCGATCGACGTAAAAGGTCAGCGCGTGTCGCCACGCGACGTCGCCGTGGCCGTGATGGGGCCACGTCTCAAAAAGCCGCACAATAAAGATCTGGTCGCACTGCGGGTCATCGTGGAAGGTGTGAAAAACGGGAAACCCATTACCCATGAATGGGAACTCGTCGACCGTTTTGACGATGTGTCCGGTATCACCGCCATGGAACGTTGCACGGGCTTCTCTCTCTCCATTACGGGTCAGATGCAGGCCGAAGGCGCAGTCACACCAGCGGGAGTGCACACATCGGATGAATGCATTCCCGGTGAGCGCTACATAGCCGAGTTGGCGAAACGCGGCGTGATTATTGAAGAGCGGGTGCGATAGAACACCGACTGGGGAGTAGAATCACATGGGTCGTTTCTTGAAGCTTGTCACGGCGTTGACCGTTGCTTTTAGTGGCGTGCCGCAAAACGGAGCCGCGCAGATCGCGCCGCCGGTCGCGCTGGTAAAACACATGGTGACTTCCGACGGTCACCCAATGGCACTCTGGGAAAAACGTCCGACGCATGCGAAACGAACGATCGTTCTGGTGCACGGCCGAACGTGGAGTGCGCTCCCTGATTTTGATTTGCAAGTGGCAGGCGAACATCGTTCGTTGATGGATGCGCTGGTCGCCAAGGGCTACGCCGTCTATGCCATCGATTTGCGCGGGTACGGAGCGACGGCCCGCGATTCGAGTGGATGGGCCACGCCAAACCAATCGGCGGATGACGTGGCGGCCGCGCTGCATTGGGTGATGGCCCACTCGCGCGTCGCCGGCAAGCCTTCGTTGATGGGCTGGTCGAATGGTTCGACGGTGGCACAGCTGTTAGCGCAACGTCATCCGGAACTGATCGCCAATCTTATTCTCACTGGTTATTGGAAAGATTCCGACGAGGCGATTGCCCTGGCGCCAGACACTATCGTGCCCCTACGAAACAGGACAACTGCGCAGGCAGCGGCGAGCGATTTCATTGCGCCAAACGCAATTTCACAACGGGCCCTGCAAGCATATGTTGCGGCGGCAATCGCGGCCGATCCGGTCCGCAGTGACTGGCGGAGACGCGAGCAATTCAATGCCCTCGATCCGGCTAAAATCACCGTGCCCACATTGCTCATTCAGGGGGAACTTGATCCGATTGCGCCCACCGCATTCCAGGCGAAGTTTTTTGCGCGGCTTGGGACGGTCGATCGTCAGTGGGTCGTGATCGCCGGTGGGGACCATGCGGTGCTGATCGAAAACACGCAACCGGCGTTTGTGTCGGCCATGGTCAACTTCATCGAACGACCGGTGTGGACCAAGCCGTAAACCGTGTGCGACTGTTTTATCGCGAGAAGCTCGCGAGTGTCGCGCCCATGGCGTCCATCGCTTCCTTGGCGCGCCAACGGTTCGCACCGTTGTAGATGAACGAGAACGCGAGCTGTTCTCCAGCTCGGCCGGTGACATAGCCGCCGAGCGATGCCACGTCGTTCGTGGTGCCGGTTTTAGCATGAAGGTTTCCCTGCGCCGGTGTGCCGCGCATGCGATGCCGCAGTGTTTCGGACTGTCCGGCCACCGGAAGCGACTGTTCAAAAATCGCCCCCCAACTCGTCTGGCGCGCGTAACTGAGAAGTTGAACCATCGCCCGCGGCGTGACGCGATCGAGCGTGGACAGACCGCTGCCGTCAGCAGCAAACACCGACGTCGGCGCCACGTTTACCCGCTCGAGCAAGAACCGGCGCAGTAGCGTATTGCCGTTCTCCGCCGATCCGGCAGTCCCGACGCTCCGGGCTGCGTCGCGGAACAAAAGTTCAGCGTAGTGATTATTGCTCTGGCCATTCATCTGTGTGATGATCAAATCGAGTGACGGGGACTGCACGGATGCTATGCGCACGGCGGTCATCGGTGCTGTGCCAACGCGCACTGCGCCATCGACGACGATGCCGTGGGCATCCAGAGCGGCCCGAAGCGCACCACCGGCGAACAGTTCGGGATTTTCGACAACGACCGTGTAATCGCGAGGTCCGCTTTTTGAACCGATCCATCCGGAGACGACGAATTTTCCACTTGTGTCCTGACGAATGCCAATGCGCCCGCCTCGGCTATTCGCGGTGACCCGAACGGCATTCTGTAATGGCACTCCGGTTACCGCGGGGTCGAACGTGATCGCAGCTTGGCCACGGTCCGTGCGCACAATAACGCGAATCTTGTTTTCATTGAACGACAGCGCCGACACGCGCGCCGCATATGACGCACCGAGATAGCGCCGCTTCCAACCTTCGGGAATGTGATGATCGTCAAAGGCGGACGCGTCGCCGACGACAGACCCCCGGACCCGCTTGATGCCAGCCGCTGCGATCTGTCGTGCCAACGATTCCATCGGTGGTTCACCGGAACCATCGGTCGCCTTGCCGGCGAGCGTCGGATCACCAGCGCCCTTGAGCACGAGATCACCGCGGAGAACGCCATCGCTGCCGATGGCGCCGACCCGCAACACTTGGGTTTCGAACCGTCCGCCCGGACCGAAACGGTCAAAGGCAACGGCTGACGTGAAGAGCTTCATGGTCGACGCCGGCATCAACTGCGTGTCGGCGTTACGCGTAAATAACGTTTCGCCACGCGTGATTGACACCACGACAACACCCCATTTGCCGCCTTGCATGGCGCGGTCGAGCATCGCACCAAGATCCGAGGCGAGCGCGTCGGAACCGATGGGCGAGGTAAAATGAATTGCCGGCGCAGCAGCACCGTGTCGGGCGGCTGCCCGAGCGGCGCGAGCGGCGCGAATTTTCTTACTCGTGCGTGGTGACGCTTTCTTCGCAGTCTCGGCGGCAGCACGCACATTGGCGTACCGGGGCGCCTGCGGCGCGAGCGCGCTGAAGGGCAGAATGGCGGCGATCAGGATGGGCAGCAGCACGTGGCTCAGACCTTGAGAATAATGTTCTTGCGCGCGAGCGCCCAGAGAATCAGAAACCAGAACAACACAAAACAGAGCGCGAATCCGAGCGACGCATTCCGTGGCGAGAGCCAGGAATGGAAACCGGTTTCATAGATCACTTGCTGAATCGATGTCGGCGCTCCGCGGAAGTCGACTTTCCAAACTGAGTAGATTAACCGCGCCATAATCCCCGAACCAACAAATGCGATGATCGGGTTCACTCCATATATGACGAACGGACGGGTCCACCACGTAACACCCCGAATATCAATGATCCAACTGATAGTGGCGATCGAGACCGCGGCCATGCCGGCAGTGAACAGCACGTAGGAACTCGTCCAGAGCGATTTGTTGATTGGAAACGACCAATTCCACATCAAACCGGCGACCATCCCTAATACCCCAATGGCAAAGAGACCGTTCAGCCGCTCTTCCAGGGGGCGTCGTTGATTGATCCAACGCCCGGCGAAAACACCCAACATCGCCGTTCCGATGGCTGGAATTGTTGAAAGTGGGCCTTCCGGGTCCCAAGTCTTGGAGCTGACCCACAAATGGCCTCCAAGCAGCGCCCGGTCAAGCCAAGCGGCCAGGGTACGTTGGGGGTCATTGAGGAGATTTGCCCCGATCCCGCCCATCGTGCCAGGAACCGGAAGGAGCGTCATCGCGAACCAGTAGCCATATAGCAATGCGACGAGGACCATCACCTGCTGTTTCAGCGTACCCCGCATGGTGATCAGGGCGGCGAATACGTAGGCGACGCCGATCCGCGGTAACACTCCTGGGATGCGAATATGCGTAAACCGTGTGAGCGGATAGAACGGAAACACAGCCATGAGCCAGCCGAGCAACACAATAATTATCCCGCGCCGGATGATTTGACGTACGAGCACTCCTTCATCGGCACCTTGAGCGCGTCGGGCAGACAGGGAAAGGTGTGTTGTGACTCCGACGATAAACAGAAAGAATGGAAAAATGAGATCGGTGGGTGTCCACCCATTCCACGTGGCGTGTTCCAGAGGCGGATAGATGGCGCTCCAGGTGCCAGGGTCGTTTACCAGAAGCATTCCGGCGACGGTTAGTCCCCGAAAAACATCGATCGCCACAAGACGCTCGCGCCGCGGAATATCAGGGTTGGTCATTCGCGTGGACCGGCAGCAGTCCATCGTTCGACAGCCGCAAGGAGCGCGCCGGGAGCAATGGACTTGGTGAGATGATCGTTCATTCCATGCGCGAGATCACGCGCGTCGTGGGCGCCAGCGATGTTACTCCAGACGGTTGATCGTTTGAGAGCCCATCTGCCTGCGACCACTTAAAGAAAATGATCGAAAGCACGATGGTGAAAAAGAGTCCGCCCGGGATCCACATGATAAGCCCGCCAAGTTGCTGGTCAGCGAGCGGGGTAATCCCCCACAGACGTGGTGCCGATGCGTATGCCGGATACAGCACGTCGGAGGCGAGCGCGATGTAGATCGCGACGATCGACATCGGAATCGTCATCAAGATGCAATACAGCATCTGTCCGGGATACGGAAGGCGCGGAAGCTCCGGCAGTGGGCTGAGGAATGGCCACCACATCAGCGTTGCGCTCACCAGAAACATTAAATGTTCCGTGATGTGCACCCAGTGGAACGCCATCGCCGTGTTGTACAGCGGTGGCAAATGCCACGCCGCGAGGACGACGTTGAAAATAACAAAAGCAATTCGGGGGCCGGTAACGGCACGGGCGATCGGGGCGACCCATCGCACACGAAGGGCCGGGCGAAGCATCCAGCCGGGTGTGCCATAAATGAGCAGAGGCGGCACGATCAGCGTGAGCAACAGATGCTGCACCATATGCGCGCTGAAGAGATAAAAATCACTGAGGTCGTGTAGCGGACCATTGAGTGACAAGAAAAGTATCAACAGGCCACTCATAAACGACGCGCGCTGGGTGCGCGTTGGTCCCGCGAATTCGTCCGGAGTTGCCGCACGAGCGGTGTGTATCCGGGCCCGCCATTCGTATAAGGTCCCGAGTGCGACCAGTCCGGCGACGGTACTCCAATGCACCGAAAACTCACGCCAGCTCAAGCGGGCGATTGGGTGAAGTAGGGCGAACACGGGAACCAATGGCCTCATATGACTCAAATGTAATGAATGTGGATGCGCTGCACCTGTTGTTGGCGCGGAAGCGCCGGAATACAAAACGCAGCGAGGAGAAATCCTCGCTGCGTTTTATTGTCTTGGGGTCTGCGCCCCATTGTCGTTAGAAAAGCGGCGGCAACTGATGAAACAAAAACAACAGCGCCGTCACCGTAAACATGGCAATTAGCAGCGGGCCAAAAAACAGTGCGCGGAACAGTTTGTGGTCGTACTTGAGATGCATATACATCTGTACGACGATGCCGAACTTCACGGCTGACATCGTGATCAGGAACGGATTGAAGTAGGGCGATTTTGCAAACGGCGTGTAGTACACCCAGACCTCGACCACGGTGATGACCAGCAGGATGAGGGCCACCCACTTGTACTGCTTCCAGCTTGGGTGCTCGTGTTCCTCGTGCTCTTCTTGAGCCGCGGCAGCGCCGGGCGCGTGATGATCGCTCATGGCGTCCTTTACTTGATGAGGTAAACGAGGGTGAAGATGGCGATCCAGACCACGTCGACGAAGTGCCAGTACAGCGCACAGATGTCCACGAGGATCGCATCCTTCGGCGTCAGGCCGCGCTTGATATCAATCGCCAACAGGGTCAGGAGCCAGAGGACGCCGGCGGTGACGTGCGCGCCGTGGAATCCCGTGAGCGTGAAGAACGACGAGCCAAACAAGTTCGTCTTGATCGTCAGTCCTTCATGCACGAACGAGGTGAACTCGTACGCCTGGAAGCCGAGAAACGTCGCGCCCATGAGCGCCGTCGCGGCAAGCCAGAACTTCGAGTTGCCGAGCAACGTGCCGACATACCCTGGCTTGCCGCGATTTTCGACGGCTGCCAGGGCGAGTACCATTACCAGCGATGACATCAGCAATACAAATGTCGATGCAGAGGTGACGGGAATATTAAGGATCGGCTGGAAAATCTGACCCGAGGGGCTCGTCCAGATTTCGTGCGGGAGTGGCCCGACGCGTGACCGCCCTTTGTAGATCAGGTACGTAGAAATGAGCGATGCGAAGAGCATGCACTCCGACCCGATAAATGCCCAGATCGCAACCTTCCGGTTATCGAGACCGGTGCTCGTGTAGTGCACGTGTTCGTGCGTGTCGTGCGCTTCGTGCGCTTCGTGTGTGACGGCGGTGGCCAAGTCAGTCGTCTCCGATTATTCGAGCGGACTGGTCAGCCACGCATACAGCGACCCAACGAGCAGCACCGCGCCGCCTATTGTGATCGCCATGGCAATGGCAAACTTGTCGAGGTGGATGAAGATGAGGCCGCTGAACATGACGATAATGCCCAGCGCCGCAAAGAAGGGCTTGATGGTCGGGAAGGGCATCGGAATGCCGAGCTCCTTCGCCGTTTTGTATTCGGTTTCTTCGTGCATCGGTACCGCATGCGAATCCGTGATCGTCATTGCATCGGGCGACGAATGCGCGATGCCCGCCGTCATCTCCGGATGCTTGAGATCCCACAGCGGTGAACGCGACGTGACAATCGGAATCTGCGCAAAGTTGTAATCCGGTGGCGGCGACGGAATCGACCATTCGAGCGTGGCCGCACCCCACGCATCATTCGGAGCCTTCGCGCCATTCTTGCGGCTCCACAAGAAATTGATCACGAACAGCGATGTGGCGAAAATCAGCAAGGCAGTACCGAGCGACGATGCGAGATTGAACTTCTCCCATCCTTGTCCGGCGTCATATGTATAGACGCGGCGTGGCATCCCCAGCAGGCCGCTGAAATGCATCGGGAAGAACGTCAGGTTCATCGCAATGAACGTCAGCCAGAAATGCCAGGTGCCGAGTTTCTCGCTCATGTAACGGCCGGTCATCTTCGGGAAGTAGTAGTAGATACCGCCGAGGATGCCCATGATCGAACCGCCGAACAGCACATAGTGAAAGTGTGCAACGACAAAATACGTATCCGTCTGCTGGGTATCGGCCGGCGGCGACGAATGCATCACGCCGGAAATACCGCCGATCGTAAACAGCGCAATCAGACCGATGGCGAATTTCATGGCCGCTGTAAACCGAATTTCGCCGGCCCACATGGTGGCGATCCAGTTGAATATTTTCACGCCGGTCGGAATGCCGATCAGCATCGTGACGAGCGAGAAGATGGAGTCGGCAACCGCGCCCATGCCCACGGCGAACATATGGTGCGCCCACACGCCGAAGCCGAGCACGCCGATCATAATTCCCGAATACACCATCACGTTGTAGCCAAACAGCGGTTTCTTCGAGAAAGTCGGCAAGATCTCCGAAACGAGTCCGAAGGCCGGCAGAATGAGGATGTACACCTCAGGATGGCCAAACACCCAGAACAAGTGCTGCCAGAGCAGCGGGTCGGCGCCAGAGGCGATCTCGTAGAACTGCGTTCCGAAAAAACGATCGAACAGCAGGAAGACGAGCGCGATCGTGATGGCCGGAAAGGCAAGAATCAACAGGAACTGCACAACGAACGACATCCAGGTAAACATCGGCATACGCATCAGGGTCATCCCCGGAGCGCGCAAATTGATAATTGTCGTGATGAAGTTGAACGCCGCCGCGAGCGAACTGATGCCGAGGATCTGCAGGCCGATGACCCAGAAGTCGATATTCAGGCCGCCGGAAAACTGCGGCGTGGTGAGCGGCGCGTAGCCGAACCAACCGGCATCCGGCGCGGTTTTGAACAGGATCGGAATCGAGATGAACAGGCCACCGAGCAGATACACCCAGTAGCTGAACGCATTGAGTCGCGGGAAGGCGACGTCGCGCGCGCCGATCTGCAGCGGAATGAGATAGTTAAAGAATGCTGCAGACAGCGGCATGATGGCGAGAAAGACCATCGTCGTGCCATGCATCGTGAACAGCTGGTTGTACATCTGCGCGCTGACGACATGCGAGTTGGGTAGCGCCAGCTGCCAGCGCATAATGCCTGCTTCAATTCCACCCACGATAAAGAAAAAGAGGGCGGTATAGAGATAGAGGGTGCCGATCCGCTTGTGATCGACGGTCGTCATCCAGCTCCAGAATCCTGATTCCCCGTATGATCCATCGGTGTTGACCGGCTGGAACTTTGGGGCGGCGGCGGTGGTGGCCATTGGTGTCGTCTTCCCGGCTTACTTAAGTGCCATCAGATACGCGACGATGTCGGCGATCTGCCGGTCGTCGAGCGCTGTGCTACCATTTGTCTTTTTGAGCATCGGATTGTATTCGCCGGCGCCAAGCACGGTCATCAGGGAGCCCGGCTTCATGACTTGGGCATTCTTGATCCAGCGAGCGAGGTTTGCTGGCGTGGTGGGATACAACCCTGCGGCGAACGTATGCCGCGACGCGATATGGGTCAGGTTTGGTCCGGCGGCGACATCGTCTTTGAGACCCATCGCCGTGTACTCACCGCGGATGATGTGGCAGGTGAGGCAGGGCACCGTGCCCATGTTTTTCGTATTGGCAACCATTTCGTGGCCGCGTGCCGAATCACCACCGGCGAGCAGCGCATCGTCGAATTTGATCTCCGATGGCACCGGGGTCTGCGGGATTGTCCACTTTGGCATCTGCGCGAGCGGGTACACATAACCATCAACGGCAAGCTGACTGGCCGGTGCGGGGGGCGTCGCGGGAGCTTTTGCCTTGCTGCCAGCAACGCTTGCGAGCGCGACGACCGGTGCGGCGGCGACGCTCGGAATCGGCGACATCACGCCGTTCGCCTGTTGACGCTTCGTCCAGCTGTCAAACTTGTCCGGACTCACGGTGTAGACGCGGAATCGCATGTTGGCGTGGGACGCGCCGCAGTACTCCGTGCAAAACCCGTTAAACACATTTTCGGCGAGATCGGCGTTGACCGTATACCAGAGATAGTTGGTCCGGTTCGTGATCAAGTCGCGCTTGCCACCAAGCTGCGGTGTCCAAAACGAGTGGATGACATCCCGCGACTGCAGTGTGAAATTCACCGTCTTGCCGGCCGGGATGTACAGCTCATTCGCCGTGGTGATGCCGAGCGATGGGTAGCGGAATTCCCACCACCATTGATGGCCGATCACCGTGACTTCGAGAGAGCCCGCTGGCGCCTTGGCCTGGGTCTTGAAGATGGTGCGCACGGTTGGCACGGCGATCAGCACGAGAATCAGTGCCGGAATGACGGTCCAGGTGATTTCGAGAGCGGCGTGGCCATGAATTTGCTTAGCTGGCGCTCCGCCCGGGCGTTTCCGGAACTTGTAGATCGTAAAGATCAACAGGACTTCGACAAACACGAAGACAATCGTGCCGAGCAAGAGGAGTCGGTCCCACAGCGCATCAATCGCCGTATTGAGATCGGAGGTGTGATTGAAGGTGGAGTTGGGGTACTCCACCCCGCACGCAGCAAGCATCAGAACGACTGCCGCCAGAAGCACGGCGGGCGCGAACCGATGCGGTCGCTTCCGGGACATTACGCGGATCCTTTCTTGATTTGGAGTTGAGCTTAACACGCGGCGCCATACTCATTAGTGAAAAACTTCACGAACGGGGCAAAGTTACGTGTCTGCAAGGAGGGAGGCAACTCTAACTGCGAAGGCGGAAGGTTGGCTCGCTCGGGGGGATTTGGGTGCGCCTACGG
>JANYBD010000171.1 GCA_025360995.1 Gemmatimonadota bacterium | reverse complement strand
TCACCGAAGACAGTCCCCGCCCGCCGATAGGAGCACCCCATGCCGACGTTCACTTATACCGCCCGTGACGCCAAAGGCGATCTAAAGACCGCGACGATCGACGCGGCCAACCGCGAGGACGTGGTTCAGCAGTTGCGGCGTTTGCGGATGAATATCGTCAAGGTCGAAGAACAATCCAAGACCAAACAGAAGACCGGCGGTTCGATTTCGATGCGCGACATCGTGATCTTTACGCGTCAGTTTTCGACGATGATCAACTCCGGCCTCCCGTTAGTGCAGGCGCTCGACATTCTCAGCAAGCAGAGCGAGAACAAGGCGCTTCAAGCGGTGACGCGTCAGGTGGTGTTTGACGTGGAGTCCGGTCACACGGTGGCCGACGCGCTCGGCAAGCATCCAAAAGCGTTTAGCGATTTGTATGTGAACATGGTGGCGGCTGGCGAGGCCGGTGGTATTCTCGACACGATTCTGATGCGATTGGCGACGTTCATGGAAAAGAACGACGCCTTGGTGCGCAAGGTGAAGGGCGCGATGATCTACCCTGGTGTGATTATGTCGGTGGCCGGGATCGCGATCACGGTGTTGCTCATCTTTGTTATTCCGGTGTTCAAAAACATGTTCGGCGCCGTCGGCTTGGCGCTGCCGATGCCGACGCGCATTGTCATTACGATGTCGGAAATTCTTGTCGGCTACTGGTGGCTGATTGGCGCGGCACTGGCCGGCGCGTTTTTCGGACTTAAGAAATACTATAAGACGTCGAAAGGTCAGCTGGTGCTGGATCGGCTGCTGCTCAAGGCGCCGATCCTTGGCGACGTGCTTCGCAAATCGGCGGTGAGCCGGTTCACGCGCACGTTGGGCACGCTGATCAGTTCCGGCGTGTCGATTCTCGACGGACTGGAAATCACCGCGAAGACGGCCGGCAACCGTGTGATCTCCGACGCGATCATGGCGAGCCGTTCGTCGATCGCCGGCGGCGACACGATCTCGGCGCCGCTGGCCAAGTCGAATGTGTTTCCGCCGATGGTTATTTCGATGATCGCCGTTGGTGAGCAAACGGGCGGACTCGATGAAATGTTGGCCAAGGTCGCCGACTTTTATGACGAAGAAGTGGATTCGGCGGTGTCCAACTTGCTGTCGATGTTGGAGCCGGTGATGATCGTGTTTCTTGGCGTGGTCGTTGGCGGCATGGTGGTGGCGATGTACCTGCCGATCTTTGATATGATCAACGCGGTGCAGTAGAGAGTTAATGTGGTGCGAAATGAACCGGGGCGACTCTTAATAGAGTCGCCCCGACGGTATAACTCGCTAAAATGGCGAAAATTATGAATCCCACGGATCGCTCTACCGATCCGTGGGATTTTGTTAGCATCCGAGTCAACGCTTCCACTGCTGCAACTCGCTCTTGGCGAGGGGGCGGCGCCGGATTATGGGAACGACACGCAATTTGCTTTTCTGTCCCTCAGCACCCAAGCTCAGGCGTCTTCAATTGTGAGAGAATCCGCATGACACGCCATGCAACTCCGCCATTCGTGGTACGCATCGTTGTCGGTTTGACCTGCGCATTGGCCAGCACGCCGACGGACGCGCAGGGGCGCCAACTCGCGTTTCACGCCGAGTACACCGTTGCGGTGAAGGACACGGCGTCGCACCTCTTCCACGTCACCGCGACGTTCAGCCAGCTCCATCAGCCCCGCCTCGAGCTCGCGCTGCCGGCGTGGACACCGGGATGGTACACCATCGAGAATTACGCCAAGAACGTCTTGCGCTTCACGGTCACCGACGGTGCCGGGACGCGCTTGCGTGCGCCGCTTTCCCACGCACAGACGTGGAGCATTGACACCCGCGGCAGCGATCGCGTCACCGCCGAGTTCGACTACTCCGCGACCGTCAGCGCCGTGAACCAAGCCAAGGTCACCAGCACGTACGCCTTCTTCACCGGTACGCAGCTCTTTCTCGAACCGGTTGGGCACCGCTCCGCGCCGGCCACGGTCCGCTTTGTGGTGCCGTCAGGGTGGCGCATTGCGACTGCGCTGCGCGACACTCCAGATTCCACCGTCTATACGGCCATCGACTACGACGCGCTCGTGGATGCGCCAACCATGCTGGGCACATTCGATGTGTATCGGTTCGACGTCGATGGCACGCCACATTTCTTTGTGCAAAAGTCGGTGGCCCCCATTCCCGTCGACATTGTCGCAGCGGCGACGGCCAAGTTTGCGCTGATGGTCCGTACCGCACGCGCCATCTTCGGAAGCCTTCCGTATGAGAAGTACCTCGTGTTTTCGTTGCCTGACACCGCCGAGTCGCATGCGGACGGAGCACTGGAGCACCTGAACTCATATGTCGGTGCAGAGGGGCCGATGGTCGGGCTCCCAAGCCCCAACACGCATGAGTTCTTCCATGTGTGGAACGTCAAACGCATCCGGCCCGCGGAGATGTGGCCCTACGATTACGCCCGTCCGAACGAGACCCCGTCACTCTGGGTCTCCGAAGGGATCACGTCGTACTACGGCCCTCTGCTGTGGTATCGCAGCTTTGGCGGCGACTCGGTATTGCTCCGCTCCGTCGACGGCTCAGCCAATTTGATCGAACTCACCGAGGCGCGCCGCTACATTTCGCCGAGCGATGCATCGATCTCTACGTGGCTGGGCTATGACACTCCGGTCGCATTCAGCATCTCGTACTATGCTCAGGGGGCCGTCCTTGGCGCCTTGCTCGATCTTTCCATCCTGCACGACACGCACGGCCGTCGGGGGCTCGACGATGTCATGCGCGCGCTCTACAGGCAGTTCTATCAGAAAGGGAAAGGATTCACACCGGATGATATGCGACGCACGGTGACAGCGGTCGCCGGCCGCGACTATGCCGATTTCTTTCGTCGGTACGTGACGGGTGTCGACGTGCCACCATTCAACATCATCTTCGGGTACGCGGGTTTCGAGCGAAGTGAGGTCGGATACCTCGGTATCTTCGGTCAGCCGACGCCACAAGGCTACCGGATTGGCGGCATGGTACCGGGCGGCGCTGCGGCGCTGGCGGGACTCAAGCGAGGGGACATTATCGTTTCCGGTGATGGAATGCCGATGAAAGCCGGCGCTGCGGGGATGGGCGCTGGAACTCCCGGACAGCGCGTTAACTACGTCGTCTTGCGCGGCGGCAAGGAGTTACCGGTGACGGCGACGTTGGCAACACGACTCGTGTTGCGTGCGGTGCGCCCTGAGTCGACAAGTCCCGAACAGCGTCTCGTGCGGGAGCGTTGGCTCGCCCGCAGCGTCCCGATTCCCGCGCCACGTTGAGAGCAGGTTGCGCCTTCGAGGGCCTGGATCCCTAAATTCCCCGCCAGCGGAACTCTCGCAAAGATTCGCCCAACCTTTCTGAGACAACGTCATAATTAATCGCCCAGCGTGGGGCAGTTGTCATTTGAAACCGCTCGGGGCAACTCATAAGTCAGTCAAATTAAGTGCGGCAACGCTCTTAGGTTATGATCGATACGTCTCCCGCTTCAAGACCGTCAATGAGATCCAGCAACCCGCGCACTTCCCACGATCTGTAGCTGCGGGAGGCAGAGAGAGGAGTCAGTACTCCAGCAGCGACGAGCAGGTCAATCCCTTGATAGACGGACATCGCACTGCGTCCTGTCTCTGCGGTGGCTACTGATGCTGTGATGATCGGATGTGCCGGGAGAATCTCAAGGATTGCCCATGCCGCCGCATCGCTGCGCGGTGCGCCAGGCGATTGTTCAAGGGCGTTGCGCCACTGCCCGCTTAGCCTCCGAAGTGCTTTGAGGTACGCGTCTGCCAACCATGTCGCCCGCGATGTCGCATCGGCGAATTGTTCAATCCACGCTTCCACGCCGTCGGCGCGAAATGCCGTCAAGCCCGCAACGTATCGCTCCCGCGCCGTTGCCAATACGACACTGATTGGTGGCAAGTAGTCAGGCGCGAGCTTCCGGCGTTTGAAGATTACTTGGACGAGCGCCCGGCCGGTGCGCCCGTTGCCATCCGCGAACGGATGAATCGTCTCGAATTGTGCATGGACGATGGCCGCTTGTACGAGCGGCGGCAGGCTTTCGTCGTTGATCGCTTTGCAGAGATCCTCGAGTAGGCGCGGTACGTCTTCTGGCGGCGGTGGTACAAAGTCGGCACCACACGGATTGTAGTCGTTTCCGCCGATCCAGTTTTGCTGCGTCCGAATCACGCCGGCGAACTTCGGATGCGGTGATTGCGCCATAAGGCGCTTGTGAATGCCTACGATCTCTCGAACTCCGAAGTGCTCGGCGCTTGCGGCGAAGTCCACCGCGAGGATCGTGGCGTCAATATTCGCAATGATTTCCCGTGCGTTGGAGCTTACCGTTCGCGTGGCCCCCATTTTGGCCTCAGCCTTCGCGAGTTCACGTACACCGATCTGCAATCCTTCTACCTTGGAGGAGGCGATAGACTCGGTTCGCAGGAGCAACCGCGCCAGTGATTTCAGTGCGGGGCCGGCGTCGGTATTGAGCGCGCGTATAGCCCCCTCGGCTTGGGAAATCGTACCGGCGACTGATGCGTCGATGCTCAGCTTCAGATCCATAAGCTCAGCTGGGATGAACGGATCGTATCCGCACGCACGCTTGTACCTGACGGGGGCGTGCAGGGTTGGATCGTACTGCCACGTGCGATGAACGTGATGACCAGGCATTCTCGTGTCCTTAGGTAAACATAGTATCGGTATGAATTATCACTTAAACAATAATTAGATATACTAAATATTATGACTTATTATGTAAGTCATAATAAAATCTAATGGTAATATGGAATACGTCAACCGATATGCAACCAAGATAAGTGCACGGAGCTTGGACTATAAAACGTCAACATATGTGTAAAGCATTCTGTATCAATAAGTTACGGAATATGCAGTATTCGAAAAATGAAGCCAAACCCGCAATCCGAAATCAGCGTAAACTCAAGCGATCCTGAGTAGCTCTGCCGCAGACTCGGGGAGCATATATAGAAGAGGTTTCGGTCCGCTGTGCCGTCCCGTTTCTCAGTTCCCATGAGTTGCGTTTCGCACAGACACCGATGTTGTTTCAACGATCGGTTCTCGCCTGACCCAACGTCAGGGAATCCCCGATATTGAACTAACTCCCGATTGGCCACCGTTCACGATGGCCGTCAGGGTGACTCGTAAAAGGCTGGGGCGCGATGGACGATCCAACTAAAATCAGAAACAGGATCATCCGTGTCGTATTCGCGACGCTCGCACTGATCGTGCTCGCATCATCCAGCCTTCGCGCGCAGCCCTGCGCGCACGCCCCAATTCCGGTAGCCGCCAGCACGATTTCCCAAATGACGACGGGTCACTCGATGCCCGCATGCCCGGCATGCCCGGTTTGTCCCGACGGTGCTGCCTGCTCTGCGTCCACTGCACTGACAGCGGCAGTTGAAGTTGAACAGAATGATTCGGGCGTCGCGCTCGATCGTGAAGTACCACGCACCACCAGTTGGTACCCCGCTTCCTGGTCGCAGCAACTCGATCCACCGCCTCCGCGATTCTGAGGC
>JANYBD010000016.1 GCA_025360995.1 Gemmatimonadota bacterium | reverse complement strand
GGGGCGCGTATGCAAGAAGGCGTGCTCTCCTTGATGCAAATGGCCAAGACCTCTGCCGTGCTCTCGCAACTCGCGGAACGGCGGATCCCCTACGTCTCCATTCTGACCAATCCCACGACTGGCGGCGTGAGCGCAAGTTTCGCCATGCTTGGCGACGCGATCCTGGCGGAACCGGGCGCCGTGATTGGCTTCGCCGGTCCGCGGGTGATCAAGCAGACGCTGGGGCAGGATCTTCCGGAAGGATTTCAAACGGCGGAGTTTCTCCTGGATCACGGCATGGTCGACAGTGTTGTGCACCGGCATCAGCTGAAGCTCACAGTCGGGCGGCTGCTCCGTCATATGAGTGGCGAGCCAGCGGCCGACGGATGGGCGTCGGCCTGAGGACGTACCACGACGCGCTCGACTTTCTTTACGCGCGCACGACGGGAGTCTGGAAACTTGGCCTTGAGCGGGTGGAGGCATTCCTTCATACACTCGGCGATCCCCACCAACAGTTGCAGGCCCTGCACGTGGCAGGTACGAACGGCAAAGGGAGTGTCTGTGCGACGCTCGAAGCCGTGTTGCGTGCCAAGGGGTTGCGAGTCGCGAAATATACGTCGCCACATCTGATTGATTTTCGCGAGCGATTTATCATCGACGGTGTGCCGGTTCAACCCGAACGAATTGTTGCGTTCGTCGACAAATGGACCCCCGAAGTCGAGCGATTGGGCGCGACATTTTTCGAGGCGACTACGGCGATGGCATTCGAATTCTTTGCCGAAGCCCGCGTCGATGTCGCCATCGTCGAAACGGGGCTCGGTGGCCGGCTCGACGCGACAAATGTGATCATGCCTCTGGTCGCCGGCGTCACTACGATCAGCATTGATCACATCGAGTATCTCGGTGGCACCCGTGAACTCATCGCCGTCGAGAAGGCCGGCATTTTTAAAGCGGGTGTGCCGGCAGTGATCGGTGATCCCGATGTGGTCATCCGTTCATTGCTCGCCCAACACGCCGCTGCGCACGGCGCAACACCGATTCATGTGGTCTATGAGCATGGTGCGCCGGCCGATGTGAAAGTGCACCCCGATGGAACGGCATTCACCTTGCCCGATCATCGAGCGTTCACCACTCCGCTGCTGGGCGCTCACCAAGCGGCAAATACGGCAGTGGCTATTGCGATGGCCGAACTGTTGCCGGCCGAACTGCGACCGACGGATGCCGAAATCCACCGCGGCTTGCCCAATGTGCAACTCCCAGGCCGCTTTCAACGCGTCGGAAAGTACCTGTTTGATGTTGCCCACAACCCTGGCGGGGCGGCCGTCCTCGCCAACACCCTTGCGACGATCGGGCCGGCGAAGCCGATTGTCGCCGTGTTGAGCGTACTGAGCGATAAAGACTGGCGCGGAATCATCGACAGTCTGGGCCCGGTCGTGGACCAGCTGATCCTGACCAATGCACCGACAGCGCCCCCCAACAGGGCATGGCACCTCCCGGAACCGTTGGCGTATGCCCGAGCGAAGGGGTTTAGCGCTGAGCTGGTACGGGATTTTGACCGCGCTTTGGAGCTAGGGGCAGAGCGGGGAGCGACCGTGCTCATTGCAGGGTCCTTTCATACCGTTGGCGACGCAATGTCGCGTCTGGAGGTAAGTCCCACCGGCGGCTAAGTTTAGTCTATGGCCGGTGGCGCACTCCCAGGGTTTCGAGACTTCTATCCGCACGAATTCGCACAGCGCGCCCACATCTTCCGGGCCTGGCGTGAAGTCGCGCGGCGGTACGCATTTTCGGAATATGACGGACCGCCCCTTGAACCACTCGATTTGTACACCAAGAAGAGCGGCGATGAAATCGTCGGTCAACTTTATAATTTTAAAGACAAAGGCGACCGCGACGTAGCACTCCGTCCGGAGATGACTCCGACCTTTGCGCGGATGGTCGGCGCTCGCGCCAACGCGCTACGCAAGCCGGTGCGCTGGTTTTCGATTCCACAACTCTTCAGATACGAGCGCGCACAGCGTGGCCGCTTGCGCGAGCACTTTCAATTGAATGTTGATATCGTCGGTGAAGCGAGCGAGCTCGCGGATGCCGAATTGCTGTGCGTGGCAATTGATATCATGAAAGAACTGGACCTCGGTCCGGCTGACGTACGGGCCCGGGTTTCGGACCGCCTGCTGCTGAATGCCTTGCTCGCAGCAATCGGAGTCGCGAGCGAACAGGTGCCCGTGGTATTCTCGGTCATCGACAAGATCGACCGAGTATCCGCTGCCGCCACAGAGGAAAAACTCGCGGAAACCGGACTCAACCCGTCGCAGATTGCGCGGATCGTTGGTCTAACCGCCCGTCAAACATTGGACAGTTTGAAGCGTGAATTCGGGACCGACGGAGCACTCGGCGAACGGTTTGCCGTGCTTGACCGCTACTTGGCGCATCTGACGGCACTCGGTGTCGACGATTGGATTGACCTCGACCTGCGTATTGTCCGCGGTCTCGCGTATTACACCGGCATCGTCTTCGAACTTTTTGATGCGAAGGGTGAATTGCGGGCCATCTGCGGCGGTGGACGGTACGATACGCTGCTCGAATCACTCGGTGGCGCTAACCTTCCGGCCCTGGGATTTGGCATGGGCGACGTAGTGCTCGGCGAACTGCTCAAGGAGCGGGGTTTGCTCACCGTTCCCGAGGGCAGTGGCGCTGATCTTTTCATCGTCGGAGGTAATGGCGTGTTGCAACATGGGATCGCCCATGCGCTGCGCCTGGCCAGTATCCTGCGCGATGCGGGGTTGAGTGTGGACTATTCACTCAATGCCGAGGTGTACCAAACACGGGCGTCGCGCAATCAAGTGGATAGCGCCAAGAAATCCGGCGCCCGCGCGGCCATTTATTTCGACAATGAAACGGACGTAGTTGTCCAAGGGCTCATTGGCAAACTCAACGACGCCCCGAAGATGAGTTTTCCTGCCGTGCCACTCCTCGCGAATACGCCTCACGCCGTTGCGGTACTTAAGAATTGGTATGAATTGAATTTGACGGGCTCCGCCACTGGCGCACCCTCGCTTACCCCCGACGCATAAAATGGCCGACGATAAGAAGCTCACGACTCGCGCTGACGATTTCAGTGCGTGGTACAACGAAGTGGTGCTCCGCGCCGAGTTGGCCGACTATTCGCCCGTGAAGGGGTCGATGGTGATCCGGCCGAACGGGTATGGCATTTGGGAGCGGATGCAGCGCGCGCTCGATGACATGTTCAAAGCCACCGGCCATCAGAACGCATATTTCCCGTTGCTTATTCCTGAGAGTTTCCTCAAGAAGGAAGCGCAGCACGTCGAGGGGTTTGCGCCGGAAGTTGCGGTCGTCACGCACGGGGGAGGCAAGAAACTCGAAGAGCCGCTGATTATTCGCCCCACCAGCGAAACGATCATCTATCACATGTTTGCAAAGTGGGTCCAGAGCTATCGCGACCTTCCGCTGCTGATCAACCAATGGGCAAATGTGGTGCGTTGGGAAATGCGCACCCGACTCTTCTTGCGCACGCTCGAGTTCCTCTGGCAGGAGGGGCATACCGCCCATGCGACGCACGACGAGGCCGAGGAAGAGACGCGGCGTATGCTTGGCGTGTATCGCGACTTTATGGAAAACTGGATGGCGATGCCGGTGATCACCGGACTCAAGACAGAAAGCGAGAAGTTTGCGGGCGCGTTGCGCACCTACTCGTGCGAAGCGATGATGCAAGACAACAAGGCGTTGCAAGCCGGAACGTCGCACAACCTCGGCCAGAATTTCGCCAAAGCGTTCGAGTTGAAATTTCAAACGGAGAAAGGCGACGAAGCGTTCGCTTGGAATACCAGCTGGGGCGTCAGTACACGAATGGTTGGTGGACTGGTGATGACACACGGTGACGACAACGGCTTGCGAGTGCCACCGCGCCTCGCCCCAATCGAAGTCGTGATCGTTCCCATCTGGAAAGCCGATGAAGAGCGGGTGCGGATGGTCGAGGCTGCGCACAATTTGCGTAATGAACTTGTGGCCTGGACCGGACGTGGCGCGACCGACCGGCTGCGCGTGCATATCGATGCGCGTGTTGGCATTAAGCCCGGCGCCAAGTATTACGAGTGGGAGCTGCGAGGCATTCCGTTAAGGCTTGAACTTGGTCCGAAGGATCTCGAGAAGCAGTCTGTATTCTCGGCGCGGCGGGATACCCGCGAAAAGGCGGCCATTCCGATGGCGGGTGTTGCAGCATCGGTCGCGGCGCTGCTCGAACGGATCCAAAATGATATGTTCGCCGCCGCCAAGGCCCGGCAGGAGGCGAATAGCATTCGCACGGCAATGACTTATGAAAAGTTTAAGGAGATTATGGCAGGCGATGGCGCCTTCGTTTATGCGGGATGGAACGGTGACCCGGCCGTCGAAGCGCGCGTGAAAGAGGAGACGAAAGCAACCATCCGTTGTATTCCCGATGCCGAGTTTCGCTCTGCCGTTGCACCGGCCACCTGTATGGTGACTGGGGAGCCCGCGAAATTTGAGGTGATATGGGCGAAGGCGTACTGACCGACGCGTACGCGCGCCGCGATGGTGCGCTGTACTGCGAAGGTGTACCGGCCGAGGAGATTGCACGCGAGGCTGGCACGCCGGCGTTTGTCTATAGCGCGTCAGTTATTCGCGACCGTTATCTCAAGCTGACAGGCGCGCTGGGTGGAGTGCCCCATCGCGTCCACTATAGTCTGAAGGCGAATTCCAACCGCGCAGTTTTAAAGTTGCTGCGCCAAATGGGTGCGGGCGTAGACGTCGTGAGCGGAGGTGAACTCTTTCGCGCTCTGCGTGCCGGGTTCAGTGGCCGCGACATCATTTTTGGAGGAGTGGGAAAGACGGAGCGGGAACTGCGCGAAGCGCTTCAGGCCGATGTGAAATTGATCAATGTGGAGTCGGAGGCCGAGCTTCGGCTGCTGAGTCATATTGCCACCGAACTTGGCGTTACGGCGCCGGTGGGATTTCGCATCAATCCGGAAGTCGCTGTCGCCAATGCACATGCGTTCATCGCGACGGGCTCGAAGGGTCACAAGTTCGGAATTCCGTTCGGTGATGCAATCGGTGCCGTACGAACGGCGCTGAAGTTGCCAAACATCCGAATCCTTGGCCTTGACATGCACGTGGGAAGTCAGCTTTCCACGTTCGACCCCTACCGCGCCGGTCTCGCACGCATGGCGGAGCTCGCATCGGAAATGGTCGCGATGGGGACAACGCTCAAGTTCGTCGACATTGGCGGCGGGTTGCCTGTCTCATATGGCGAAGGTGCGTCCGATCCCGATCTCGACAACTATGCCACGCTCATCACGCCGGCGATCAAGGCGCTCGGTGCCGAGCTGCTGGTGGAACCCGGCAGATTTTTTACCGCAGCGAGTGGCGTGTTGTTAACACGGGTGCTCTATCGCAAACAAAGCGGCGGAAAGACTTATGTCATCGTCGATACGGGCATGACCGAGTTGTTGCGTCCGTCGCACTATTCCGCGTACCATCTTATTGAGGCGGTTAAGCCCAACGGCGCTCGTCTGGTCGCCGATGTCGTCGGCCCAGTGTGCGAAACGGGCGACTTTCTCGCGCTGGACCGGGAAATGGATGATGTTGCACCCGGGGATCTTGTCGTCATTCATACGACGGGTGCATACGGCTACGTGATGTCTTCGAATTACAATGCGCGACCAAAGGCGGCCGAGGTTGTTGTGGATGGCGACCGGTATGCCGTAGTGACTGCGCGTGAATCGTACGAGGATCTCGTGCGGCTCGAGCAGGACAATCCGACATGGAGGACTGCCTGATGCTCGTGGGACTGATGTCCGATACGCACGACCGCGTGCCAGCGATCGCCGAGTTGCTACGCTTGATGTCGGAGAAGGGCGTAAGCATGGTATTGCACGCCGGTGATTATTGCTCACCGTTTGCCCTCAAGCCATTTCAGAAAGCGAACATGGCTATGGCCGGTGTCTTTGGCCGGAACGACGGTGATCCTGAAGGGCTGCGTTCTGCGGCGGCGCAGGGAATGGGCATTGAGCTGTTTGAGTCTCCGCACAGCCTGCCGATCGGGGAACACAAGATTCTCATCGTGCACGATATTGGCGACGTGAGCGCGCGCTCCATCAAGGGCCATCACATTGTCATTCATGGTCAGGAACATCAGCAGTCCATGAAAACGCGCGGCGAGACATTGATTATTAACCCCGGCGAAGCGTGCGGCTGGATACACGGTGCGCCGACGGCGGCGATTCTCGATCTCGATTCCAAGCACGTCGAATTTATTAAGCTCTCCGATCCGCAGTGGGCGTTTTAGTGACGTCACGGATACTCATTCTTGATTGCGGATCACAATTCACTCAGCTGATTGCCCGGCGGGTTCGGGAAGCGCACGTGTATTCGGAGATTCATCCACCGACGCGATCGCTTGAATGGATTCGCGATTGGAACCCGACGGGCATCATTCTGAGCGGTGGACCAAATTCGGTGACGGATGCGGGCGCGCCGACATTCGACCTCCGGATTCTCGATGTCGCTCCCTTGCTCGGCGTCTGTTATGGGCTGCAATGGATTACCCACGCAGAAGGCGGTCGCGTCGTGGCCGGGGGTGGCCGGGAATATGGCAGAGCACAGATCACGGTTGAAGAGAGTGGCGGATTATTCAGCGGGTTTGCGAGGGGAGAGCGCACGACCGTGTGGATGAGCCACGGTGATCATGTCGAGGAGCCGCCACCGGGGTACATCAAGACCGCCAGCTCTGGCGGCAATGTCATCGCCGGATTTCGGCATGCGACGAAACCTATTCACGCCATTCAGTTTCATTCCGAAGTCGCGCACACTATGCGTGGTGCCGAGATCATTGCGAACTTTCTGTTCACGGTATGCGGTGCCGAGCCGGATTGGACTCCCGGCTCATTCATTGATCATGAAGTGGCAAAGATCCGCGCATTGGTCGGTGACAAACGAGTCATTTGCGGGCTCTCCGGCGGCGTCGATTCGTCGGTCGCGGCGGCACTGGTGCATCGCGCAATTGGTGATCAGCTGACGTGTGTGTTCGTCGATACGGGATTGCTACGCCTGAATGAACGCGAGCAAGTGCAAAAGACGATGGGCGAACATCTCGGGATTAAACTCGTCACCGTCCGTGCGGAAGACCGGTTTATGAAGGCACTCGCCGGCGAGAGTGACCCGGAAAAGAAGCGGAAGGCGATTGGCCACGCCTTTATTGACGTATTCGAGGATGCCACGGCGCAGGCGGGGGAACACGCGGAATTTCTCGTGCAAGGCACGCTGTACCCGGATGTGATCGAGAGTGCGAGTACCACGGGCGGCGCGAGTGCGACGATTAAGACGCATCACAATGTCGGCGGTCTCAAGGCCGATATGAAGTTCAAGCTGATCGAACCGCTGCGTGAGCTCTTCAAGGACGAAGTGCGTCGCGTCGGCCGCGAGTTAGGACTGCCCGCGGAGATGGTTGGCCGGCATCCGTTCCCTGGGCCGGGGCTGGCAATTCGCATCCTTGGCGATGTGGATCAGGCCAAGCTCGATACACTGCGCAAGGCCGATGCCATATACCTCGACGAAATTCGCAAGGCCGGTTTGTACGATGATATTTGGCAGGCGTTTGCGGTATTTCTCCCCGTGCGTTCTGTGGGAGTGATGGGCGATGGTCGTACGTATGACAATGTCATCGCATTGCGTGCCGTGACGAGCACGGACGGCATGACGGCGGACTGGTTTCCGTTCCCATATGATGTGTTAGCAAAAATATCCAGTCGAATAATTAATGAAGTGCCAGGTGTAAACCGCGTGGTATACGACGTGAGCTCGAAACCGCCAGCGACGATCGAATGGGAATAGTCCGGTCGGCTGCGCGCTGTAGCCTGCACAGCCGTAATGATTCCTTTCGCTGAGCTTCGCCCATCGCGAGGCGAACTCCGCGAAATGTTGCGACTCGCGGCTCCGATCGTACTCGCACAGGTCGGCATCATGCTGATGGGCGTGGTGGACGTCGCGATGGTCGGACGGGTCTCACCGGCCACCATTGCAGCGGTCGCCCTTGGGCACATTTACTGGGTGAGCCTCACTGTTCCGGGACTCGGCTTGTTGTTGGTGCTCGACCCGGTCATCTCACAGGCGGTCGGCGCACGAGACAAGGACGGTATTGCCCGTGGTGTGCAGCGCGGCGTAATCCTCGCGCTCGCCTTGAGTGTGCCGACGACGTTGCTCCTGCTGCCAGGCGAACTGTTCTTCAGCTTTCTTCGTCAGCCGGAGCAGGTGACCCCAATCGCGTCGGTCTTCGCACGCTGGTCGGCACTGGGAGTGTTGCCGTTTTTCTTGTTCATTGTCTGTCGTCAGTCATTACAAGCGATGGGCACCGTACGGCCGATGGTTATCGCGATCTTTGCGGCAAACTTTTTGAATGTCATCCTGAACTGGCTGTTCATCTACGGCAACTGGGGTGCGCCGGCTTTAGGTGCCGTGGGTTCGGCGCTCTCCACGGTCATCAGCCGCTGGGCAATGTTCGCGATGGTGCTGGCCCTCGGCTGGCCGCATCTGGGGCCGGTGCTGCGGCACTGGCACCCGGAATCGTTCCGAATCGCTCCGCTTCGGCGGATGTTGGGCATCGGCGTTCCGGTTGCGTTTCAGCAGTGGTTGGAAATTGCCGTTTTCGCATTCGGCGCGATCGCAATCGGATGGATCGGCGCGGTGCCGCTCGCCGGCCATGAGATTGCGATCAATCTGGCGTCGATCACATTTATGGCGCCGCTGGGTGTTTCGTCGGCGGCCGCAGCTATGGTCGGTCGGGCGATTGGGCGTGGCGATCTTCCGGCGGCGCGACGCGACGCGGTTGCCGCCATTGTGATTGGGGCGGGAATGATGGCAATTGCCGCTGTTGCTTTTCTTGTATGGCCTCAGGCGATCGCATCGTGGTTTGCCTCTGATCCCGCCACGGTGGCCATGGCTGCGTCTCTCCTTTCGATCGCCGCGCTCTTCCAAATATTCGACGGTATTCAATGCGTGGCGACGGGCATCCTCCGCGGCAGCGGTGATACCCGAATCCCGATGCTACTGCATCTCGGTGCCTTCTGGGGAATTGCCGCTCCGCTCTGCCTGGTGTTCGCGTTCGGCGCACACATGGGGCCGCGCGGAATCTGGTGGGGATACGTCGTTGGGCTCGCCGTCGCGGCCATACTGCAACTCATGCGCGTGCGCTGGCGGCTGGGACAGAATGTTCAGCGGCTCCGCATAGACGAGAGCGCTGAACATCCGATCCTTGACTAGACGTTTTTTTCTTCGAGCAGTCTCATGAATTCCGCGGGTTGCGTAATCGTCATCAGCCGATCGGGCACGTCCGGTTCCTTTGAGAACTGGGCGATCTTGCCCAGTACTGGCAGGTATTGATTCGAGACTTCGAGCGGCGGTGCAACGATCAGAAAGAAAAAGTGCACCGGTTTTTCGTCGATCGCCTTAAAGTCGAGTCCGGTTTTCTTGCGGCCGAAGGCGACGCGCAGCTTACTGACGACGAGCGACCGGCAGTGGGGAATCGCGATGCCGCGACCGATACCGGTCGAGCCGAGATTCTCGCGGCGCTTGAGCATCTTGAAGAGCATGCCCTCGTTCTTTTCGTCGAGCCCTAGCAGGCCAATGAGCTCTTTGAGGACCTCGTCCTTGGTCGTGCCTTCGAGATCGAGCTTGACGGCATCTTCGGAGAAAAACTCGCGCAGTTCCATTCCAATCCTCTTTTCTCGCGCTACGGACGTGGCGCGGCTGTTGGCCAACGAATTATTCCCAAGCTAACATCTGTGCACACACGCGTCAAATCGTGATGTTGCAAGCAGTTGCCTCTGGGTTTAGGTTCCGGCATATGCCCACTTTCCCATATCCGGTCGGTCATGCAGTGCCGCTGTTTTTGGCGCCGATGGCCGGAGTGTCGGAGTCGCCGTTCCGGCGCCTCTGCCGCCGCTTTGGGGCAGATGTAGTAGTAACGGAGTTCCTTAGTGCTGAGGGAATTCGTCGCGAGAATGAGGCAACGCTTTCGAAACTACGGTTTAGCGAAGATGAGCGCACGATTGGCGTGCAGATCTTCGGCGCCGATCCCGAAGCAATGCGCGATGCCGCGACGCTTGTCACAGACGTATTCCAGCCCGAGTTTATCGACATCAACTTTGGTTGCCCGGTCAAAAAAGTTGTTCGGCGCAATGGCGGGTCGGGCTGTCTCAAAGATCTCGATCTCGTGCAGCAGGTCATTCGCGCCGTGATCAGCGGAACGCACTTGCCGGTGACGTGCAAGATTCGCAGCGGATGGAATGAAGAGATGCGCGATCCGGTCACCATCGGTTTGCGATGCCAGGATGCTGGAGTGAAGGCCATCGCACTGCATCCCCGCACGCGAACGCAGATGTACAGTGGCCACGCCCACTGGGATGAAATCGCGGCTCTTGTGGAGGCGCTCGATATTCCGGTCATCGGGAACGGTGACATCAAAACGGCCGATGATGCGGCGCGCATGCGGCGCGAGACGAATTGCGCGGCGGTGATGATTGCGCGCGGATCGTTCGGTCAGCCATGGATTTTTGATCAGGCCCGGGCTCTGATCGACGGCGCCCCGCCGGTGCCCACGCCCCCGGTAGAGGTGCGGTTCGCCGCCGCGCTCGAACATGCGCGCATGGTGCAGGACTATGAAAACGATCCCATTGGCGCCGCATTGGAATTCCGCAAGCACCTCGGGTGGTATGTGAAAGGATTGCCGGGTTCGAGCGATCTGCGAAAGTTACTGCACCAAGTGAACAGCTTCGCCGAGGTTGAGGGGATCTTCGCCGCATATCTGGAGCGCGGGTTGCATCTCGAACGCCGCGACGCCGCTATCGCGGTTGACGACGCACGGGAAGGCGAACTGATCGAGGCGGAAGGGTAGTGCGTCGCGACCGTGTGCGCGCGTTGCTCGAGGATATCGCCGCGGGGCGCTCGACTATTGTGCAGGGGCTCGACGCATTGGATCGCGAGCCAACAGAGACGTTGCCGTTCGCCAGCATTGACCACCATCGGGCGCTCCGCAGCGGTTTTCCTGAAGTTGTATTTGGCGAAGGGAAGACGGTGGATCAGACGGCGGCAATCTGCGAGCGACTCGCAGCGCGCGGAGACGGATTCCTGGTCACTCGTACGAACGACGAGCAACGCGCAGCGTTGGCGAGTCAGTTCGCGTCAGTGCGCGTCAATGTACTGGCGCGGACAGTTCATCTGCCTGGAACTTCGGATTCCGTTGGCGCAATAAGTACGCGCACAGCACTTATTGTCACCGCGGGAACTGGGGACCTACCGGTCGCCGAGGAAGCGGCAGAGACGTTGCACGCCCTCGCCATAACTGTGACGCGACTCACGGACGTGGGCGTGGCCGGAATACATCGCTTGTTGTCGCAGCAAGAGGCATTGCGCGGTGCTGCAGTAGTGATCGTGGTGGCCGGAATGGATGGGGCATTGCCGTCCGTTGTTGGGGGGCTGGTGCGGGTGCCGGTGATTGCCGTTCCGACAAGTGTTGGCTACGGAGCAAGTTTTGGTGGGCTTGCCGCGTTACTCACGATGCTAAACAGCTGCGCAGCGGGCATCACGGTGTGTAATATCGACAATGGATTCGGCGCAGCAATGGCGGCGGCACGAATACTGACGGCGTCGAACGACAGTTGAAACGCGGCAATGCGAAAGCGTTGCGCATGCTTTCTAGCGGGAGTTGTTGATGAATCGGGTGCTGGAAGTTCTGCTGGCGATCGCGGCCGCACCCGTCAGGTGGGTGGCGGCGCGCCGCCGCGAATCTGAGCCTTCGACTCCGTTGGACAATGTGCCGCTCGATCACGCCCGGCGTTCTCCACCGCGTGGATTTTGGAAATCTTCGCTGGCCACACTGCGCAGAGCGACGACTGGTCCCGAGAAACACGAGGCGGTCGGCCGGAATCTGGCAGACGAACTTCGCGGGTATCTCGAAGACGTGGCGATCCGTTACGGTGCGACGGACGCCATGCTTTGGATGCGCGTGTCAGAGAGCGCAACGTTTCGACCGGTCGCGTGGAATCGCCCGGGCGCTCCTCCATTTGTTCCGTGGGGTACGGAGCAACAGCGCGCTTTGGTATCGTGGGCGGTCGGTGAAGCCGTCGTCTGCTTCGACGGTACTCTGGAAAAATCGTTTTTGGCGGCGTGTCAGGTTCGGCTCGATGATGCCGTGGCACTCGGTGCGGCGGCGCGCTCAGGTGGCGCCTTGGTGCTCTATTATCCTGAGGGAATTACCACGTCTCGCGCCGATCTTAAGTTCTGGCTGCCACGACACGCCAAGCGCGCGGCGCAATTTGTGGACCTCGATCTCACCCGAAACGAAGTGGCGCGACAGAATTATCGGCTACGGGCACTGATTCGCGATGCGCATCGTCTGCAAGCGGCCGGCGATCCCGAGACTCTCGAGCGCGAAATTACCGACAGCGCGCTGGATGTGAGCGGCGCG
>JANYBD010000150.1 GCA_025360995.1 Gemmatimonadota bacterium | reverse complement strand
AGTGGCCAAACCATCGAGGCCGTCGGTGAGGTTCACGGCGTTGCTGGTCGCCGTCATCACAAAGGTGACGAACGGCACGTAGAGCCATGCCATACCGATTGTCGCAGGCATCACGAGCACGTACTTCGCAAACGGCACCGTAGTGCTGGCGCCTGGAAGCACATTCAAGGGAAATTTCCAGAGATAAAATGCCAGCAGCAATCCGGCAGATACTTGCCCAGCCAGTTTGTAGCGTTCGACGAGGCCACGATTCTCCTTCTCTTCCCGCTTCTGCTTGAGTTTGAGATAGTCGTCCAAAAATCCGATCGCGCCCATCCACAGCATCACGGTCATGGCCAGCCAAACATATTTATTGTCGAGCCGCATCCAGAGAACGGTCGGGATGAACGTTGACGCGAGAATGATCAGACCACCCATCGTGGGTGTGGTGCCTTTCACGGCGTGCGAATCGGGTGTGCCCTCGCGCACCACCTGATGAATCGCCATCGCCTGCAACCGACGCAGAATTATCGGCCCAAGAATAAACGCAACGAGCAATGCCGTAACGGCTGCGCCCGCCGCCCGGAAGGACTGGTAGCGGAAGACGTTGAATGGCCCGAAATAGCCGCGCATTGGATACAACAAATAGTAGAGCATCAGTGTCCCTGCCCGTCGGCCCAAGCGGAAAGAAGCGGCACGAGGCGTTCGAGACGGACGCCTCGACTTGCCTTGAGAAGAATGGCCGCCGTCGGCGCCAGTTTCGGCGCCAGGAGCGGCCAAAGCTCCTCGACGTCAGACGCGGTGATCACGCGGGCGTCACGGCCTTGCCCCATTCCCATCTCGGTCAGTACCCCGGCGAAATCACCAATGCCGACAACTAATTCGGCGCCCGAATCAAGCGCGGCCTGGGCAATCGCGCGATGCGCCCGCTCTCCTTGAGCACCAAGCTCTCGCATCGTTCCGAGCACGGCCACCCGTTGCCGACCGGCACCGACGGCGACAAGTAGCGCGAGTGCCGCTGTTACCGATCCGGGATTTGAGTTGTAGGCATCATTGATCAACAGAGCGGCGCCCAGCGGTGTGACCGCCGACCGCATCTGCGGTAGAGCGGTCACGTCGATCGCACTGATCGCCGCACCGGCATCGACTATCGAGATGCCGCATTCGCCGGCGACCGCCAGCGCCAGCATGGCGTTCCGCACATTGTGTTCGCCGCGGAGCGGCACGACGATCCGACTACCATTCAGTTCGATCCAGCCGCGCCCATCCGGCGTCAGGCCAAAGCCCTCCGCAACCAGATCACCGTCGATGAGTCCTGTAGTGATGGTACGACCAGCGCGTCGCCGAGCCTCGGCAACCAACGTCGTGTCGCTCGCCGGTACGACGGCAATCGGCACGTTATCAAGCAACGTGGCCTCTTCTCGCATCACGCCAGCCAAGTCACCGAACCATTCGAGATGTTCTTCCTGAACCGTTGTTACCACCGCAATATTTGGCTCGACAATCGCGCGGAGCAATTCAATCTCACCCGGGGTGTTCGTGCCAACTTCGATCACCGCAATGTCGGCGTCGTCCGGAATCGCCAGCAATGTGAGCGGCACGCCAATCTGATTGTTCAGATTTCCCTGCGTCGCGTGCACCGCTAGGCGCGCGCCAAGCGCGGCGCGGATCAATTCCTTGGTGCTGGTCTTACCGTTCGAGCCCCCAACGGCAATTACCGGCCGCCCCCACGCGCGGCGTCGATAGCGCCCGAGCAATCCAAGAGCGTGCACGGTGTCGGCGACGACATACACCGGTACACCCAGCGCCAGCCCGTACCGGGCATCGCGCACAACGACCGCGACGGCACCTTTGGCAACAGCCTGGTGAAGAAACTCGTGCGCATCAAACGTGTCACCTTTGAGCGCCACAAAAAGATCACCGGGCTGTACGTGTCGCGTGTCTGTGCAAATGGACCGCACCGCCCTGTTGTCACTCGGCCCGGAGCCTAGGGCCTGCGCGACACGTGCGAGCGTCCAGAAGCCATTGGGCGCATCGTTCCGATTCATGACGTCGCTCACAGCGTTGCCTCCGTGCGGGCCGCGAGCAGTTCCGTTACAATTTCGCGTTCATCAAAATGATATTTTACAGTGCCGCGAATCTGATACGTTTCATGCCCTTTTCCGGCGAGCAATATCACGTCACGCGCCGGATCGGCGATGGCGATCGCCCGGCCGATCGCCGTGCGGCGGTCTTCCAATCGCTCATACCGTCCGTCGGGAAGCCCGGCAACGATGTCGTCGAGAATGCGCTCCGGATTTTCCGTGCGTGGATTGTCGCTTGTCACCACAATGCGATCGGCCAGTCGGTCCGCCACCTGCGCCATCAACGGACGTTTTCCGCGGTCGCGATCACCGCCCGCACCAAATACGACAATTAACTTGCCCGGTGTGAATGGGCGAAGCGCTGCGAGTGCGCGAGCGAGCGCGTCGGGCGTATGCGCATAGTCGCGCAACACCATCGGATGCTCACCAATAATTTCGAGCCGGCCCGGCACTTGAGGCAATGCGCTGAGTTTTCCGGCGATCGTCGCCGCCGACATTCCGAGCGCGTGCGCCGCGCCGGCGGCACCGAGCGCATTCGACACATTGAAGTCACCGATCAGCGGCAGTTGCACGTCAGCCGAACCTTCCGGCGTCACTAGGCGCCACGAGCTGCCGCGCGGTTCGAATCGCACGTCCTCGGCGCGGACATCCGCCCGCACCGCTAAGCCGAACGTAAGTCGCGATGCCCGTGACGACAGCGCCGGCAGCGCATCCCACGACGGATCGTCTGCGTTAAGCACCGCCGAACCATCCGGAGCGAGCAATCCGATCAACAGGCCCTTGGAATCGAGGTACGATTCCATGGTGCCGTGATAATCCAGATGGTCGCGTGTGAAATTCGTATACACAACAGCAGCAAAGCTGAGGCCGTCGAGTCGATGTTGATGTAGCGCGTGCGACGACGCCTCCAGCGCCACGCGGCGCACACCGGCGTCTAAGAGGTCACGCAAGGTCCGTTGCAGCTCGACTGGTCCTGGTGTCGTCAGCCCTCGGCCGCCGTCCATCGGGACTGCTGCGCTCCCCACCAGTACGCCGAGCGTGCCGATACTCGCGCATTTCGCGTCGGGTGTATCAAGCAAGTGCCGTAGCATCCCAACCGTTGTGGTTTTTCCATTCGTCCCCGTCACACCGACGAGCGTGAGGCCGCGCGCCGGTTCGCCGAAGAACGCGGTCGCCGCAATGGCCGCGGCACGGCGACTGTCGCGCACGACGATCGCCGGGAGGCCAGCATGTACAGCCGCCGCCGCGTCTTCGACAATCGCGCAACTCGCACCGTGCTGTGCGGCAGCCACAAGAAATTTATGGCCGTCGCCAGCTGCTCCGCGCACCGCGACAAAAAGGCCGCCGGGAATAATTTCACGGCTGTCGTCGCAGATCGCCTGGATCGTCCCCGGCATCGTCCCCACACTCGATACGACGATTCCTTCCCTTTCGAGTGCGTCGGCAAGAACGGAAATGTTCCTTTGTACCGTGGTGTCCCGTGCGCCTATCACGGTGCGCGGAACAACCTGACGGTCGACCCCGATGCGCTCAGCGTGCCTGCAAGTGGTGCCGTCGTTGTCGCCGCCCCCGATTCCACGCTGCTCGCTAACGACACGCGAAAGCCGGCCCGATGCAACTCGTACACCGCACGACGCATCGGCATCCCCCGAACATCCGGCACGGCGCGAGTGGTCACGACGCCTGGCGAGCGGTGGGGCGCCGAATCCAGCCGAAACACGTACGGCACACTTCCACTTTCGGCCACGCGCACGAGAGAGTCTGCCCGCGCCACGCTGTCTGGTATTGGCATGTCCGCATGAGCCACGCGCGATGGGACGGCCGCCAGATCTCGGCGGTCGAGCGATGCATCGCGCGCCGCAATCGCCGCCTGCAGCACGGCTTTCGAGACCGGCGCGGCGGCCTTGCCGCCGTAAATCGATTTGCTCGGATTGTCGAGTTTCACCAGAATCACGATTTTCGGCTCGTCGGCGGGAAAGAGACCCACGAAACTCGCCGTGTATTTGCCGGCAACATATCGTCCATGCTCGGTGCGCTTGGCGGTGCCGGTTTTCCCGGCAACGTCAAAAGTAGCGAGGCTGGCTTGTTCGCCGGTGCCGCTCTCTACGACGCCTTTCATCATGGCCCGAACAAGCCGCGCAGATTCTGCGGACATCACACGCCGCACCACGCGCCGTTGATGTTTATAGGTGACCGTGCCATCGCCGGATCGAATCTCTTTCACCAGCGATGGCTCGAGCAATTCTCCGCCATTCGCGATCGCGCCATATGCGGCGGCCAATTGCACAGGCGTCACATTCAACGCATATCCCATGGCCAGCGAGGCCGGCGTCATCTTGTCCCAATTCTTTGGTGTCGGCAACCGACCGCTCTCCTCTGCGGGATAGGGCACTCCCGTCGGTGCGCCGAAGCCGAGGTCGCGCAGCAACGTGTATTGTTGCCGCGGTGAGAATCGCTGGGCAAACTGTACAATGCCGATGTTGCTCGAAAACCGGATCACATCAGCTAGGGTGAAACTCGGCGATGGGTGATCGTCTTCGATCTTGCGGCCATTGTAGTCCCACTTCCCATTGTAGGTGTTAATAACCTCGTCCACGCGGGCGAGATGCAGATCGAGCAAACGGGCGGCGGTGAATGGCTTGAGGGTGGAGCCGGGCTCATAGGGTTCTGTGAGCGACGTCGCTGAAGTTGAGAGTACGTCCGCGCGTCGGCTGGCCATGGCGCGCAATTCACCGGTCAGCGGGTCGAGAATGACGATGTCGCCGCCGGTGGCGCCCATCTCACGCACGGCGTCGGCCAATGATTTCTCGGCAATATCCTGAAGCGACTGATTGATCGTGAGCACCACGGTGTGGCCGGTGCGCGGTGCAAGTCCGAGTCCGGACGGCGATTCAAACCGGTGCCCACGGGCATCGACGTTCAGCGCCGTACGACCCAACTCGCCGCGCAGCATAGCGTCGAGCGATTTTTCGATTCCGTCGATAGGCTGTCCCGCGTCATCCGAGCGGCCTATCAACCGTCGCAGTCCATCCGTTGCGGGCGGAACGCGATCGAGCACTGGATCGGAAGCCACGCCGCGCATCGCCGAAATCGTCGCAACATCGTTTGCCGGAAACTTCCCAGGGATTTCCACAAATTGGCGCGACACATCCGTCGCCCTCGCCACCCATACCGGAGCGACGCCGACACGGGCAAGCCCGCCCGCCAGGCGACGGGTGCGTGCATTACTCGAATCCGTGGCCGCTTTCAACCGCTTCCCGCTGAGCCCTGCCGGAACTCCGAGGACGGCCATCGGAGAGAATTTCAGCTTGACGAGTTGACGACTTTCCACGAGCATCGCGCCCGATGCATCGAGAATCATTCCACGGGGAGCGGGGAGCGATGTTGCGGATATTTGCTGCCCGCGCGCCTTTACACGCCACTGCGCAGTCTGAAAGAGCTGCACTTGGGCTGCGCGTCCAACAAGCGCCGCCGCCGAAAGCAGGAACACCGCGTGCACCAGCCCGAGCCGGCTAATGCGCACCAGTTGCCTTGGGCTTTGTGGGCCGATGCAGGTAAATCACCTGACTGTCACTTGGGATGTTCATCTTGAGTTTGTCCTGGGCCACCCGCGCCAACGAAGCGCGGCTCGATGCATCGCGGATATCGCCCTCCAGTTTTGCCCGTTCAGCCTCAAGCGCACCACGCTGCTGTTCCAGCCGGCGCTCTTCGACTGCATGGGCGTCACCGTAGCTCCGCCTCCATATGACGCCCGTGGCCACGAGGACGAAACCAACCAATAGCAGCGCAACCCATGAGCGACCGCGCACCTTAAGCTCCGGCGGCGCGCCACGCGCGTAAATGGGCACTTCGGGCGCGCGAATTGCGTGCGATTTCATCGGTGCCGGCGTCGATGGGTTTCCGTTTGACCAATGCGCCCAGGGCGTGCCCACGACACGTGCACATCACCTGTTTGGGTGGACAAATACACTCCAGACTCCACTCGCGGAACGCATGCTTCACCAGCCGGTCCTCCCCTGAGTGATAGGCGATCACGGCGATGACTCCTCCGGGCACAAGCCGGTCACGGAGCGCCGGAAGCGCACGCGCGAGTCCGACCAACTCGTCGTTGACCGCGATGCGAACCGCTTGAAACAGACGGGCAAAATCCGGTGCTCCGGAACGCGGTCCGAGTACCGCGCGGATCGCGCCGACGAGGTCCTCGCTGATCACGAACGGCCGTTGCTCGCGACGGCGGACAATCTCGCGCGCGATCCGCAGTCCCCTTGGTTCGTCCCCATATTCGCGAAGGATGCGGGCAAGCTCTCGTTCGTCAGCCGTGTTGAGCAACTCGGCTGCCGTTTGGCCATTGCCTCCGCCCATCCGCATATCGAGGACCGCACCCTCGCGAAATGAAAAGCCGCGGGACTCGTCGTCGAATTGGTGAGAGCTCACCCCGAGGTCGAGCAGGATACCGTCGAATGTCGCGCCGACGAGTTCAGGCAGCGAGGCGAGCGCCGAGTAATTGCCGAGGAGGGCACGGAATTGACCGCGTTGTTCATAGGCCGCGAGCCGCGCACGCGCTGTCGCGATGGCCGCCGGGTCGCGATCGAGCGCCGTCACCTGTGCGCCAGCGTCGAGCAGGGCGAGCGCATGTCCGCCACCGCCTAGCGTACCATCGAGTACCCGAACGGGTTGACCGAGGACTGCCAGCACTTCGGCAACAAGCACCGGCGCGTGATATGGCGAATCAAAACGGGGAGCGCTCATTGGCAGAAAGATAGTGCCGGAATAGACGAAGCCCGCCGGTCGGAGACCGGCGGGCTTCGCAACCCGGAGACTACTTACAAAATGTCTTTACTTGGTTCGTCACAGCACCTTCGAATTGTGGCAACGCGGCCATGATCTGCCTGGTGCCATCCGGGTTCACTGATCCGCCGGCGGGCAAGTTCGTCTGCACTTCGAACAATGCTTCCTTGGCAATTTTCGCCAGCTCGCAACTCTTGGTTTTTGGAGCATCAACTGCCGCGATCTGCAGAATGCTGAAGTTGACATACCCGATGAGGAACTTCGCCCGTGCCTTACCGGCACGGTCTTTCGCGAGGGAGTCGGCAAAGAGCAGCATCGGCAATGCAGCTTTGTACGCCACAATGGTTTTCGGATCCAATTTTGCGGCGGCCGAGTTGAGGCTGTTTCCGATTTTGATCGCAAAGCTTGCAGCAAAGGATGTATCGTCGGCGGTCTTGGCCACCTTGATAAACTCGCGCACCCCTACCGCCGCGCTGTCGAATCGCGACTCTTCAATGTAGGCGTTGATAATCTGCAACCGGGCGGTGCCCAACGTCGGATCAAGCGCCAACGCACGCTTGAACGACTCCACGGCCGCCTGCGTCTGACCGATTTTATTTTCCAGCTGACCGCGGGCCATCCACAGCGTGCTTACTTTCGGAAACTTTGCCGTGGCACGTGCCGCATTCTCTGCCGCCTTCTGAAAGCTGCTGTCGGACGCATAGGCGGCCGTCATCTTTTCAAAATACGCCTGATCGGCCAGCGAGGTGTCGATCTTCACCATCTCCTCGCCCAGCTTCGCCATCGCCTTAGTATCGTTTTGCGCCGCTTCAATGTTGAATAGCGTCTTCATCAACGACACGTCGCCAGGATTATCCGATGCCATTTTTTCGGCGATCGGCCGGGCCAAATCGAACTTGCCGGCGGCGGCGAGCTCGTTGGCGATTTGTGAACCCAGACGCGAGTTGGTCGGGTCGGACGCATAGAGCG
>JANYBD010000116.1 GCA_025360995.1 Gemmatimonadota bacterium | reverse complement strand
GGCGCATGCGGCAAGCGGTATCGCCTGGGGCCGGTTCAGCAATGCCGGCCAAACGTGCGTCGCACCCAAACGTGTCTATGTCGAGGCCGCGGCGCACGATGCGTTTGTCACCGCGCTGGTGAGCGCCGTCAGCGCGCTGCGCGTCGGTGCGGGCGATGCGCTAAGCACCGATGTGGGTCCGATGATTCGCCCCGATGCAGTGATCACCCTCAACGCGCAGCGTGACGACGCGTTGGCCAAGGGCGCGACGCTTGCGGTCACGGCAACGAATTCCACCGACAGTGCGCACGCCGGAAATTTTTTCGCACCAACCGTGCTAACAAATGTTCGCGCTGATTCCCGCGTGCTCACGGAAGAAACCTTCGGCCCTTTGCTGCCTGTTATGAAAGTGCGCGACGCAGACGAAGCGATCGCACTGGCAAATGCTTCCGAATTCGGACTCTCGGCGAGCATCTGGAGTCGCGATGTCGTGCGCGCGGCGCTCCTTGCTGAACGGATCGAAGCAGGAAGCGTGGCCATCAACGATGCGATTATCGTAGGCGGAATGGCCGATGTGCCTCACGGTGGCATCAAGCAGAGTGGGTACGGCCGCTCACACGGCATGGCCGGGCTCGAAGAATGCGTCCGCACAAAAACGATCGTCGCCGACCAGTTCGCGTCTTGGCGCCAAGCGTGGTGGTTTGGCTATGGACCAGCGCAGACGGAACGTATTGACGCGTTCGTACGCGTCGCACATGGACCAGGCCTGGGCGAACGGCTCAGTGGGATGATTGGCGTTTTGAAATTGCTGTTCGCCCCGCAGCGGCCAATTTAGTTCGTGACGCCATTGATCAATCTGCTGGATATCACGCTGGGACTATTGCGCCGCGGATTTTTCGCCGTGGCGATGTTGGTCGCGGTCATCTGCGCCTTGGACTGGCTGGTCCGCACCCGGCGACTCAGCCCGTTTGGACCGATTGCGCGGTTTATGCGCGCCAATGTTGATCCGGCGATCACGCCAATCGAACGTGCGGTGGTTCGGGCGGGCGGCGTGCCGTCGAGCGCACCGTGGTGGGCGTTGGTGGTTGTGGTGCTGTCCGGCATTGTGGTGATCTCGGCGCTCGATTTTCTGCGCGGCCAGGTGGAAATGATTGTGCGTGCTATCGACGGTGGGCCGCGGGGCATTTACCAGCTGGCCGTGTCGTTGATTTTCGCGGTATTGCAGGTGGCGATCATCGTTCGCGTAGTGATCTCGTGGGTACGGGTGCGGCCGGGTTCGTGGATTGCCCGTTGGTCGTTCAAATTGACGGAGCCGATGCTGCGGCCATTGCGACAGGTGATCCCCACATTCGGCGCCGTCGATATTACCCCAATCGTGGCGTGGTTTCTGCTTAGTCTGCTCGAGACGTTTTTTAAGCGGCTCGGGTGACCAACGGGCAAGAGCTCAAAATCACCGAACGCGACGGCACGGAAAATCCCCAGTGCCTGATCCGTGTTCATCCCGTTTTTTATCCGTACAATCCGTGTCCCAGCCGTAAAAATTTCCTCCGGCTCCAACTCAAGGAAATTCACGACTTATGTGAGCATCGGCCATAGAAAAAATCCAATCCCGGCCGCGCCAAGCGCGAGCGACCCAAACCATACTAGCCGCACTCGCGTAAGCGCCGATACCGCGCCTAGTGCAATCGCGACCTGAAATAGCGCGACCGCGTTTGCGTATTTGTGATGACGCTCGAGCAGTCCGACCGCTTCGTGGCCTTTCGCGTCACGTTCTTTCTCGATCTCTCGCGCTTTCTGTTGTATTTCGCCCTGCTCACGCGCATACCGTGCGGCGGCCGCTTCAGTTTCCGGCGGTACCGGCTTACCCGCCGCTTTATATGACGCGGCTGTCGCCGCTGCTATTGCGGCTTTGATTCCCTTCGCCTGGTAGTACGCCCACTGGTCCGAGGCCTGCCCCTGCAATTGCGCCGCATCGGTCTTGAGCGCGAGCGCTTCGTTCACGGTATCACCGGCGCGAAGCGCTGCCACGGCCGCAACGGCAGCAATGATTGCGGTGGACAACGAAATCCAGCGCAACAAATTTCCGCCGCCGGCACGCTCGATCTCACTGTCGATCGTTTCGCGCAACTTATCAGTGTCGATTTCAATTTCTTCGGGCATCGTTTATCTCGGAGCGTGTAGGGCGTTATCGGAGCGTAGCTCAAGTCGTCGGTGGCATGCGGTCGTCAAGCGGTACGAAGTGGGTGAGAAACACTTTTTCCTGCGGTGTCAGGCTCGCAAGCCCTGACGCATTGATCTTGTCGAGGATTCGATTGACCTCGTCCCGATTCACCTCGTGAACGGATTTCGGGTCGACGTTGCGCCAATTGCCGAGCGCGCGCTCGGATACAGCAGCGGTCGCGCGCTTCTTGAACCGGACAAGTCCCTTGCGGCTCTCAAGCCATCGCAGGTACAGAAACGCGCCGGCAAATCCGCCGAGGTGTGCAAAATGCGCCACACCATCCGACCTGCCGCCAAATCCGCTGAACAGTGAAAATGCCGTGACAAATGCGATGAGCCATCGCACCTGCACCGGGACGAGGCCCCAGAGAAACACTTCATCGCGCGGCCAGAACATCGCGTACGCAAGCATCACGCCATACACGGCCGCCGAGGCGCCAATGAGCGCCGCTTGCGGTGCGAGTATAGAAGAAAGCAACCCGCCCGCCGCTCCACTCAGGATATAGAGCGTGATAAAGCGCCGTGAACCCAGCTGTGCCTCTACGCGCGGGCCAAAAAAATACAGGCCAATCATGTTGAACAGGATATGCATCACGCCGCCGTGCAGGAACATATATGTCACAATCGTCCACGGCCGTGTCAACGCGAGAACCGGTACAAATACCAACGGCTCGAGGAGCCCAGGGGCAGTCATCTGCACAAAGAACATGCCGATGTTCGCAAACAGGAGACGTTTGACCCACGGGGTCATTCGGAAGGCCTCGATGAATGATTCATGATCGCTCGTACCGATTTGGCGATCATTATTTCTTCGTCCGTGTGAATCACCCGCACCGCTACGCGGCTGGCGTCAGTAGAAATTACCTGTTCGCCGTCATCGTTGCGCACCGCCTGCAGGTCTACGCCAAGGAAGCCAAGCTCCTGGCAAATGCGCGTCCGGACTACCGGCGAGTTCTCGCCAATTCCGCCGGCGAAAATAAGCGTATCGAGCCCACCAAGCGCCGCCGCAAAGCCGCCAATGCATTTCCGGATTTGATAACAAAACATCGCGATCGCCTCAGCAGCGCGACTATCGGTAGTTTCGCGGTCCAGCAAATCACGCACATCGGAACTGGTCTCAGATACGCCCAGCAGTCCGGATTGATGATTGACCATGTGATTGAACTGCTGGGGAGTCATCTGCTCGGATTGCGCCAGATACCAGAGGAGACCGGGATCCAGATCGCCCGACCGTGTGCTCATCGGCACGCCGGCAGCGGGGGTGAATCCCATACTGGTGTCGATGGATTTGCCGTTGCGCACGGCCGCCAAACTGGCACCGTTGCCTAGGTGGGCCAGGATCACACGACCGCGCGCCGCTTCGGCTCCGGCGTTGCGTTCCAACTCTTCCATCAGGAACGCGAAGGACAATCCGTGAAAACCGAGACGCTCGACACCTTTCGCCGTCAAGCGGCGCGGGATGGCCATAGTTTTGGCAACGTTCGGCATCTCGCGGTGAAAGGCGGTATCGAAGCACGCAATTTGCGGGAGCTCCGGCCGGCGTTCACGTATGAGATCGACCATGGCGATTTCGGCTGGCAGATGTTCGGGAGCCCAGGCGCTGACGCGTCGCAACTCCAGCAGGAGGGCATCAGAGAATGGTTCGGAGCAGGCGTGTTGTACTCCGCCGTTCACAATTCGATGGCCCACAGCGGCGATCAAGTCGAGCCCGATTTCCTTATCAAGCCAATCGACAAGAAAGGTGGCCGCCGCGCGGTGATCCAGCGTTCCAATGCACTGGCTCACCGGTACCGTGCCGGACAAATCGTCGGAGCGGAATGTGGTGTCCTTGAGACCGATGCGGTCGATGACGCCATACATCCGCCGATCGACAGGATCGCTCATACTATATAAAGCGAACTTAATGCTCGACGAGCCGCCGTTGATCGCCAAAATGCTCGGCGTTTGGAATTGCATCAAAATCGCTCGCCTTGCCTTTCTCGAAGTTGACTCCCCACCGCCCGAATCCGCGTCCACATTGTGACGAAGAATATACTGATGCCGATCACTTGGGCGGCGCCACACGCGACGATACCGTAGCGAAGCATCGGCGCGGACCACTGGACCCGCGCCAGTTCACCGCCGACCCGACCGGCGGTACCGAGCGTCAGGAACCAATAGGCCACATTGATCGCGGCGGGGCTGTAGCGTACATCACTCTGTGCCGGACGGGGAAAAAGCCATAGTGCGACCCCAAGAATCATCATCATCACGAAGCCCACGAACAGGGCATGCGTGTGTGCGCTGGTTTCGTAAGGCGACGCCAAGACTCCGGCGAACTCACGCCTTACGAGCAACCACCCGCCAATCGCGAGACCGACAAACAGAAAGCCAATTGCGGTCTTAATGAACCGTCGAACCATCGAGTGCACGGGTGGGCCTCCGGCTTAGGCTCGCGCGGCCTTTACACTCCGTTCAAGAGCCTCAACCAGAACCGTCAGATCGATCTTATGTCGTACAGCCACTTCTTCAATCGCTAATGCGCCGCCACAACAGGTATCGATATGATAGGTATCGAGCACCGGTTTTACTTGCGGGTAGTGTTCCAACAGCGTGTTGATGCTCCACGATGAATCGACAAACCCGGCGGTGAGCGACACCGCCGGTGCGGCCGTTTTTGTATCAGTCATTGTAGTGCTCCGAAGTTTAGCGTTCGACCTTCACGTGCCCTTTCATTCCGAGCAGCACGTGAGGATCACACTGGAAGTAGTAGGTGCCGGGCTCGAAGTTGACTGGCACGTCGTAGGTCTGGCCGGGAAGTTGAAGAAAATCGCTTACGGGTGGCAGGTTCAGTTTGCCGGGATTCGAATCCGGCAGGAAATGGACGTTGTGCACGCCAACTGATAACGTGAAGCGGATGATATCGCCTCTGTGCACTTCAAAATCCGCCGGCTTGAAATAATTCCCGACGGCGTCCGTGATCAGTTGCACAGTCACGATCTTGCCCGTCGGTTTTGCCACTGAACCACCGCCAGTCGCCGCGCCCGTTGCGGGGGGATTTGCGGCATCATTGCTCGCGGCCGGTTTGCCGGTGCACGCAGCAGCACCAATTCCTACGGCCATCAGTGTCAATGCACGATACGTTCGATTTAACATGGTGTGTATAATTCTCCGTGAAGAGTGGATCGAATGCAGACGAAAGCGTCTGTGTTCTAAATCAAAAATCTTTTCGCGAAAACGTCCGGACCCCCAGCGCAATGGGCAGTGACACCCAAAGCGTCAGCGCGGCAAGCGTGACTATCACGCCTGCCGGTCCGTCAAAAAACTTCAAAAAGACTGCGCCGGTATATCCCATCATCGCCGCTCCATCAAAGCGGAGGAGCAACGCCAGTCGGACGATGTCTATGGGGTTTGCCATCATCAAACCAAGCGTGACCCGTTCGAGCGGGTAGCTGGAGAACGCTGCGAGAACGAAGAGCACGAAGCCGTCATAAATAACAGTCAGCAGCAGCCACGCTCCGATTGCTACACCCAGCCCGCGCAACCGGTCCTCGAATCGCACCGCAATGAGTGTCGCGAGGCCCGAGAACACACAGGTCAGCACGATCCCACCACCGAGCAGTGCCGCCAACGCGCTCCAGCTCGACAGATCCAGGCCCCGAACGGCAAACGGCAGGCCAATGCCGATCGTAAACACGACGATCAACGGAATGGTCAGCCCGAGATAGAGGCCACCGTAGAGCTGTCGGCGTTTAAGGGGCTGAGCAAGCAATAGCTCAACAAACTCACGGGCGTTGTATAAGTACACCGTTCCGAACACAATCGCCACGAGCGGCACCACCAGCAGGACGACATTGATCAAACTGAGTTGCGCCTTGACCGGATCACCGCCAAAGCGCAGCAGCCCCTCGGCGACGATCGCGAAAAAAATGCCGTATGCAATTAACCATTGACTCCGAATCGCATCACGCGCCTGATATTTCAATACCTTCAGCAGTGTGCTCATCGCGTCGGCCCCGCAACGGCCGGTGTCATCAGGGATGCCACTGCGCGCTCAAGCGTGACCTGATGCGTGATCTTTTTCAGATCATCGAGCGCACCGACAAAAAGCATCTTTCCGTTTAGCAAAAACGCCACATCGTCCGCCAGCTCCTCGAGTTCGCTCATCACGTGCGAGGTCAGTACAAATGTTTTCCCGGCTGACCGCAGTGCGAGAATGGCGTCCTTCAGAATGCTACTGGACAACGGGTCCAGGCCGGCCGTCGGTTCATCGAGAATGAACAGCTCCGGCGAGAAAAGAAATGCCAATGCTGCATTGACCTTTTGCTTCGTGCCGCCAGACAGGACGCGCAAGGGTTTGGCGAGTTGATCGCGAATGCAGAAACGGTCTATCAGCTCCTCGTCCACGACCGCCGTGCCGCCCCGCAAATCCTTTAACATCGCAAAGAGGTCGAGCGCAGAAAGATTCTCGGGAAACCGGCCGATCTGTGGCATATAGCCAATGCGCGCCCGATAGGCGTCGTCGCCTCCGATCATCGCGCCGTCGATAGAGATCCGGCCGGCGTCGGGGTGCGTCAATCCGAGAATGGATTTGATGAGTGTGGTTTTCCCTGCACCATTCGGCCCGACAATCGCCAAGACGCGACCGCGGCCGACGGTGAGATCCACCGACCGCAGAACTTCGATCGGCCCGAACGCTTTGGACAATGCGGAAATTTCGATCATTCCGTTCACTGAATCCATCGCATGGCCGGCTTCGAATCCACCAGGCCATCCGGCGTCAACGATGGCAACACGCGCTCGGCGGCATCCATCAACGCCATGAAAATGCTTCGAAGCAGTATTAGCGCTGGCTCATTTTTCGCGACGATCACCGATGACAGGCGTACCGGACGGAAGGCGACGTCGCCAACGCCGTCGTGGTTGATGTCGTACCCCTCGTATGCCGACCAGTAGTTTCCCTCGAATATCGCGCTGTTGGTGAGACTGTTCGTCGCTAGGTCGAAGGTGTTCCCGGCAAAGTTGTTCGCCGTAAAAGTGGCATCTTCAGTGCTGGCCTGAAGCTTGACGGCCCAACCGTTATTGAGAAAATCGTTGTGGTCGGCGATCAGGCGCGTGGCACCGTCGGCAAAAAGCCCGGTCGCGTTATGTGAGAATACATTGCGTTCGAGATGCGCATCAGCGATTTCCTTAAGCAGGAGACCGTAGGCCGCCGCGCCGCTGTTGTCCTCGAACCGGTTACCGGTCATGTGAACGAAGTGGCTGTACATCACCGCCACGCCGGCGCCATTGCGGCGAAAGTCGTTCAAGGCGTAGTCGCAACTGTCCGAGTACATGAAATGCAATCCGTACCGCAGATTGCCTACGCTAAGATTTTCACGCACGTGCGCTTGGCGCACGAACTCGAAGTAGATCCCGTCGCGGTGACCGGTGATGCTGTTACCGACGATGGTGACGTCGCGGGAATTCCAAAGATGAATTCCGTTCCCGGACGTGGCGTCACGCGGGTTCGTCGACCGCAAAATATTGTGGTCAATTAGGCAACCACTCGACTGTTGCAGATAAATGCCGAAGAACGCGTCATCGATTTTGTTGCCCGAGATGGTACAGGCGTTCGAACGCAGCACCTTGATGGCGGCGAGGTCTTCAGTGAACGCGATACCGACATTCCGGAACTGCAACCCGCGCACGGTAACGCTGTCGGCCGCGATGGTCATGATTTGCCGTTG
>JANYBD010000114.1 GCA_025360995.1 Gemmatimonadota bacterium | reverse complement strand
TGGTGGGCGAAGACAATTGCGTGGGCGGGATCGACGACGCACTCGACCGCGCGCGCGCCCTGACCGTTCGGCCCTGATCGCCCATCCCGTTTACTGCGGCGCTTTCACCAGCGCTTTGACCGCATCGGGAGCGACGAATGCAGCGGCGGTGACAGTGTCGAATTCCACTGATGCAATGTTCATCGTCACTTCGACCGGACCGCCCTTGACGGTGGTTTTCGTCGCAAGTTTTACTCCGCCAAAGTCTTTGTAATCGCTCAAGATCTGCGTGGCTGTGATCTTGCCGGCGGGCGATTCGATATCACGCGTGGTGCCCGCAGCAAAGCCGGTCGCGGCGTCGAAGTATTCAAAGGTTTCCGTCCCGTCGAGCAACACCACTTTCACTTTATAGCATTTCCGGCCATCGAAATCGGCGAGCTCGACCGTTTCGGCGCTCTTGTACTTTGCCGCATCGTGAAAGCCGCTGAAGAAGTCGGCTTGCGTCTTCATGGCTTTTGCCTGGTCGCCACTGATGATTGAGGCGTTCCCCATTTGCATCTGCCACGCCGTTGTGCCGTCAAAACCGGTGGACGCTTCGCCCATCGCGCCAAGGACCATTTTCTGCAGGAACTTGCCGCTCTTGTCCTTGTAGACTTCCATCGTCGCGTCGATGCCGGCCGCCGGAATGTTCATCGTGCCGACTTCCTTGATGGACGAATACTTTGCCATCGCGGCTCGGCCGCCGGTGAGCGAGTCGTGTTTGGCCATCAGCTCGCTCGCCGACGGGAGGGCTTGGGCCGTGCCTACTCCTGGACGAGCGACAAGAGCAGCGAGGGCGAAGGCGGTGGCGACGAGACGAATGCGGGGCATAGTGGCCTCAACGAAGGATGATCCGACTTCCGAAATATCGCCGGCGTTGCGGGCCGGCGCCACGAATTGTTAGTGCGGTGAGGCCAGGCCGGCCGAGATCGCTAACGTCACCCGCTCCTGCGCCCGATCCGTTCCGCCAACCAACACGGCCGCCAAGTTGTTGTTGACAATCATCAGATGTGGCAGTGGGTACGGGCTCGCCATTCCCGTTGGCGCGGCGGTCGCGGAATCGAGGGTTGCCGTAATTCGGCGACGCGCGCTACTGTCGGCATAGAAATACACGTAGAGGGTTGACTCGCCGAGCAGTAGCGCGGTGACTGGACGGCCCCAGTATTTCCCCCCGACCGGAGCGCCAGTGGCAGGGCGCGGTGCCAGTCCGGCGTGGACCAACCGGTCGATCAAATGCGGCTCATCCCAGAGTCCTGTGGTGGGAAGCGAGTGCACGGCGGCAGCCATCGCCGATTCAGCAGCTATTCCGGCAGTCGCAACTTGCGTGGCGCGCGTTTTTTCGTCGGCGGCGGAGGTACACGCGACTGCGACGATCGTGACGAGCCGTAGCGCCGGACGCATATTGAAATGCATGAAACGGGGGAGTGGAGAGAGTTTAGCGGTGGAGACGCGTGCCGTCCGCGTGGACAAATGGTTATGGGCCGCCCGCTTTTACAAGTCGCGCGCGCTGGCCGTAGAAGCAATTGCTGGCGGGAAGATTGAAGTCAACGGTGAGCGCGTGAAACCGTCCCGCGATCTCAAGGTTGGCGACTCGGTGCAGCTGCGACTGGGCCCGTACGAGCACATTGTGATTGTTCGTGCGTTGAGTGACCGGCGTGGACCGGCAACACAGGCGGCATTGCTCTACACCGAAACGGAAGCGTCCGTGTCGGCGCGCGAGAAACATGCTTGGATCTTGAAGCATGCGGCGCCGGTGATGGACTCTGGCTCGGGAAAGCCCACGAAGAAAGATCGGAGGGAGATCGATAAGCGGCGGGGGCGATGAGGGAGCGTGCAGGGTGCAGGGTGCAGCGGGCAGCGGGCAGCGGGCAGCGGGCAGCGGTGCAGCGTGCAGCGTGCAGCGGATTTTTTATGTACCGGTGGCGTCGCCGGGGGTGACTACTCCGGCGATCTCGCGGAGTACATCGGCGTCTAAACGATGGCCGCCATCGAAGCCGCGGAAGCTAAATGGATACCCGGCGGTTTTCAGTCGTGCGGTCTCTTTTTCGACGAGCGGCGGCGTTGCGAATTGATCGCGCGATCCGATGACCAGTTCCAAGTCCACGCGTCGCAACGGCGCCGCAGGGCTGGCAATGTCGACATCCATCGGAAGCGACGATCCCCAGATAATCAGACGCGATGCCGGCACCCTGCCCTCTGCCACCCAGCGCGAGGCAGTTGACCCGCCTTGCGAGAAACCGAGCACGGTCACCCGCGGCGTGGCACCCTCCAGCATCCCCGTGATTTGATCGCGGACCGCATTCAGGTAGCCGAGATAGTCGCTGATTTCCGTTTCGCGCGACTCCTTGGTCATCCAACTTGCGCCCACCTTCCCGTTGCGATGTGATTCCGCCGAGAGCTCGCCGTCGTAGAATCGCGACAGCGCCTCGGGTGCAACGATGAGACGGGTGCCGTCGTCAATCGCGCGGAAATCTTCAATGAACGTGGCCGCAAGCTGCGAATAGCCATGCAACAC
>JANYBD010000109.1 GCA_025360995.1 Gemmatimonadota bacterium | reverse complement strand
ATTATCGATGCGCATTCGCATTCCTCGTTGCAGGGCATCAATGAAGGCTCGAGTTCGGTCACTTCGCAGGTGTGCATCTGTGATGCGTTCCGTGAAGATGGCCTGACGCTGTATCGGCAACTTGCCGGTGGTGTGACGGCGGCCAACGTTTTGCACGGGTCGGCCAATACGATTGGCGGCCAGAATTTCGTGATAAAAATGCGCTTCGGACTTCCGGTTGACAGTATGCGATTCGACAAGGCACCGCCGGGAATCAAATTTGCACTTGGCGAAAATGTGCGTCAGACGAATGGCGGCGGTGGCAATGGTCGGCCGCCGCGGTATCCGCGCACACGCATGGGTGTTGAGGAACTTTTGCGCGACTCGTTTAGCCGGGCCTTGGCGTATCGGGCCGAGTGGCAGGAGTTCGACAAAGCCAAGTCCGCATGGAAGAAGGGACAGCCCGAATTGATACCGCCGCGGCGCGACGTGCAACTCGATCCGCTGGTCGAAGTGCTGGAAGGGAAGCGCCTAGTGCACGCCCACTCGTATCGCTCAGACGAAATTTTGATGCTGTTGCACGTCGCCAAGGATTTTGGCTTTCGCGTCGCGTCGCTCCAGCATGTACTGGAAGGCTACAAAGTCGCTGATGAGATCGCCGCGGCTGGCACGGGCGCATCGACTTTCGCTGATGAGTGGGCGTATAAGCTCGAGGCCTATGATGCGATTCCATTCAATGCCGCATTGATGGCCGAGCGCGGTGTCACGGTCACGATTAACTCCGATTCTGATGAGCGGGCACGGCGCTTGTACCAGGACGCCGCGAAAGCGATGCACTACGGCGGCACGTCGGAGCAGGAAGCCCTCAAGATGGTGACGCTGAATGCGGCCATGCAACTTGGGATCGACAAGTACACGGGCTCGATCGATGTCGGCAAAGACGCCGACCTCGCGATCTTTTCAGCGCATCCATTCTCGCCGGCAGCTCGCGTCGAAATGACGCTCGTTGATGGCCGCGTATTCTTTGACCGCAAGACTGCGCCGACGCTCGAGGCGCTGCTACAGGCCACGCGGCGTCCGCGCGCGGCGATGGGCGCTGGAGGGACGAAATAATGCGAGTGCTTTCATTCATGCGCGTGACCGCGCTTGCGGGTGCAGTCTTTAGTTCGCGTACGTCCGATGCACAGATGACTCCGGGTGCACCAAAGCCGGCGACCGTGTACGCTATTCGCAATGCGACGGTTGTCCCGGTTAGTGGGCCACGTATTGTTGGTGGCACGGTAGTCATTCAAAACGGCCGCATTGCGGCGGTCGGGACGAATGTGACGGTGCCTGTGGGCGCGACGGTGATTGACGGAACGGGAATGTTTGTCTATCCGGGATTTATTGATTCGGGGACCCATATCGGACTCAGCGAGATTGAGTCTGTGCCCGGAGGCGAAGACGAAGTCGAAATTGGATCGTTCAATCCGCACGATGTGGCACTCACCGCGGTGAACCCGCTGTCGGAATTAATTCCCGTCGCGCGTTTTAACGGGATTACCACGGCCGTCACCGCACCAAGCGGTGGGCTGGTGAGCGGCACGGCATCGTTGATCGATCTCTCTGGTTGGACAGGCGACCAGATGGCGGTTCGGCGGACCGCCGGATTGATCGTGAACTACCCAACGGTTGGCGGTGGACGCGGTGGCCGTGGCGGCGGTCGCGGCGGTGCCGGTGGTGCCACCGATTCAAATGAGCAAGTGCGACTGCTCACTGAGTATTTCCGCAATGCCAGAGCCTACTCTGAAATCAAAGCCAGACTCTCCGCGGGCGGCAGCGGCAAACAAACCGTTGATCTGCCCATGGAGGCTATGGTTCCGGCGATCCGTGGTGAAATGCCGGTGGTGTTTGAGGCAAATACGGTTGGACAGATTCGCGGAGCGTTGGCGCTCGCAGACACATTTCACTTAAAGGCGATTATCCGCGGTGGTCGAGAATCATATCGGTTGGCCGACACGCTCGCCGCCCGCAAAGTTCCGGTAATCCTCGGGCCGATTTACGCGGAACCAAATTCTGGCGCGCCGTATGACGAGATCTTTGCGGCACCGGCAGTGTTGGTCAAAGCGGGAGTGACGATCGCCTTTCAAACCAACAGCGCCAGCGGTGTGCGAGACCTGCCCTTCGAGGTGGCGTTGTGTGAGGCATTCGGACTCAGCGCTGACGATGCACTTCGGGCCGTCACGCTAAATGCCGCCACGATCTGGGGAGTGGCCGATCGCGTCGGGAGTATCGACGCTGGCAAAGTGGCCAATCTGTTTGTCTCGACGGGCGACCCCATGGATCCACGCAGTTCAGTGAAATACCTGTTCATTCGTGGTGAACAGGTCCCACTGGTAGATCGTCATACCAAATTGTATGAACAGTTCCGGGCGCGGCCGAAATCCGTGAAGCCGCCAACGGAATAAAGTTTCGGATCGCGCTCGGAATCAGCAAGACGCGACGCGCCTCACACCCGAACGGATGTGAGGCGCGTCAGCGTTTGCACCAGGATACGAATGTCATAGGGTTTGGTCATGAGGTCGTCGGCTCCGGTTTCGCGCAACGCCGTGAGTTCTGCTTCGTCGACGAATCCGGTGCCAAGTATCACCGGCAGATGCGGCGCGATGCGGTGAATCCGGACATAGGCGTCGAGTCCGCCGAGGACGGGCATTTGCACGTCCAGCAAGACGGCTGCGACACGGTTCCGCTCGCGTTCGACAGACTGCACGGCCGCCTCGCCATTGGCGGCTTCGATCACGTCGAACCCCTCATGCTCCAGTACCATCCGGAGCATTTCGCGCAAGGCGGTCTCGTCATCGGCCAGTAAAACGACTGGCCGCCCCGCTCCAGCCGGCGGGCGAATCGACTCGTGATCGTCCTTGGGCGTTGCGACGAACCTCGAGCTGCTTTCGACATTCGATGCCGGCACATACAGGTCAAACCGGGCGCCTGCGCCCGGCGCACTATCGATGCACACGGTCCCCCCGGCGCTGCGAGCGAGGCCGTAAACCATAGCGAGCCCCAGTCCCGTGCCCTTGCCACGGGCCTTCGTGGTAAAAAATGGCTCGAATGCCCGCTGCTTTACTTCGTCCGTCATTCCGGCACCGTCATCGGAGACGGAAATGATGACGTAGTTCCCGGGCGGAATGTCGCGTAACGTGAGGGCAGTGGCCGCGTCAACGGCTTCATCACGCGCCGAGATGCGGATGGTGCCACCACCAGGCATGGCATCACGCGCATTGATGCACAAGTTGAGCAGCGCTTGTTCGACCTGGCCCGGATCGCCGTCGATCGCACTGCGACACATAGCGGTGTCCACACTGATGCGTATACGACGGTCGAACGCACTGGTGCACATCCGTTCGGTGTTGGCAATCGCCGCGCCGACATCAACCGGTACGCGGACCATTGGTTCATGAGCGCTAACGCCAAGCAACTGTTTTGTGAGCTCGGCGGCGCGTCGTCCCGCGTGTTCAATCGCATCGTGCGCCGCTGAACGTTTTTCGGCCGTCGCCGAACGGGCCACGCGGACACCGGCGAGGACCGCGCCCATCAGATTATTGAAATCGTGCGCGATGCCACCCGCGAGGGAACCGATGGCGTCCATCTTCTGCGATTGCGCCAGCGCCTCGCGGTCTGTGAGGTCGCGATACGCGCAAAGCGTGAGTCGGCGATCTCCAATGCTCAGCCCGGTTTCGACGACACCCCACGTCTGCACCGCACCATCGGCGCGGCGCACGCGAATGGTCCCGCCGCCACTCCCGTGAGCGCGCAGCGTTTCCGGCACCGGCTTGTCGACGAACGCTTCACGGTGTTCGCCTGTGAGGGCAGCCACGGCAGCGTTGGCATCTACGACCGTACGGGTGGCCGCGTCGATGAGGAAGTACGGATCCGCACTGTGATCGAACAAGGCCCGGTATCGCTGTTCGGAGTCGCGCAGGGAAAGTACGGTCGTATTGAACGTCGCGAGAAAGAGCGCCCATTCTTCAGAGGGCGGGGCGCTCTTGACCAAACTGAGTACGCCGCGGCGATGCATGGCGTCCATTTCGGAAGCGATCGCACCGAGCGGCGTGATGAGCAGTCGTCGGCCATACATCCAGACCACCCAGAATGCGGCAGCTCCGAAGAGCAGTCCAAGGAATACTCCAATCAACGTCCAGCGTGATATACGATGGAGGTCGCTGCGCGAGTCACGAATTTCAATGACGGCTGCTGTTGTGCCCATCGCACCCGGGAGCCGAAAGAAGGCACGAATACTGTCGTCGCTGGCAAATCGCTCGGCGTGTTGAGACCCATCCGGAAGTGGCATTGCAGGCGGATGAATGCGCACGTCAAACTGCAGGCCACGCGCGATGGCCGCGAGCGCGTCACCGCGCATCGTGCGCCCGATGACCAGGTATCCACGCGCAACGGCATCGGCGGATTCTATCGTCGTAGGGCGGATCGCTGCGCCGCCAATCAGATACAGGTCCGACCCCTGTTTGAAAAATCCGCCGATGCTCCCGACCAGTGCGAGACTGTCGAGAAAGGCGCGTCCCATCGCCACATCCGGCCGCCGGACTTGTGGGTTCGCATTCCACTCAAATGCGGTACTGCGATCGGCGTCTAATAATGCGATGAACTGATAATCATTTCGCGGTAGCCAGTCGACAAAGTTGCGTTGAAAAAACGCCGTCGCGCCGGGCGCGGCGGGATGCTTGGCGAGGCGCACGGTCTCGTTCCAGTACGCGAAATCCTCAACTTGCTGTTTGGCCCGGCGTGCCAATTGGCCGAACGCGAGTTGCGATCGCGTCAATTCGTCGGACAACTCGTCGGCTTCGACGCGCGCAATAACCGCGTCCACGGCAATCTTGCCGAAAACGAGCGAGGTGCCGACGACGAGGAACGCAACGAGCGCGAACCGCGTGAGCAGGGCACGCACAGAATGGGTGCGTGGTGAATCGGGTTGCGTCGTGGCGAGCCTGAAGTGGGTAGGCATGGAATAGGGCCGGCGTCGGCCAAGCGCGAGTGACAGTGTTGTCGAATTGTCGGCCGCTGTCGCAGAGATCGCAATAGTGGTGGTCTTTCGTCGGCGGGGCCGTGGGGCGATCTTGGGCGGATGGAATGGAAAGAAATCGCTGCACCCGCCTCCCCGGCCGTGGCCAAGGGCCGCACTGTGCGATGGTTAATTGCCCTCTACGTGCTCAGCGCCATTGGCGTGGCGTTGCAGCGTACGCTGGTATCACATGAAAATAATTTTTTGATTTTTCGAGCGGCGTTTGTTCATCTGAGGGCTGGGCAGGACTTGTATGCGGCCTATCCGGCCACGCACGCCGATTTCTTTAAGTACAGTCCGACATTCGCGCTGCTGTTCGCTCCATTCGCGTTGTTGCCGCTCGTGCCGGGCTATGTGCTCTGGGCGGTCGTCTGCGCGACCGCAGTATGCAGCGGCATCGTGTTGCTGTTGCCGTCCCGTCACGCGGCCATCGCACTCGCGATTGCCTGGCTGGCGGTGGTCGGTGACCTGCAGCGGGCACAAAGCAACGCGCTATGCGCCGGATTAATGCTGCTCGGATGGGCGGCGATGGAGCGCGGCCGGCAGTGGCCGGCCGCAATGACAATCGTCGCCGGTGGATTTATCAAACTGTTTCCGGTGGCTGCGCTCGCTGGCGCAATCTTTCATCGCCGAAAGGTCCGGTTTGCCATCATTGTGCTTTGCGTGATCGCGATTGCGTTAGCGCTTCCACTGCTCGTGGTCAGCCCGGACTTGCTTGGCGCACAGTACGTGTCGTGGCGGGCGATCGAAACGCACGATGTGGCGCCGCTCGCCCGATATGGCACCGGCGGTGCGGATCTGTATGCAGGATTGATGGGACAGTTCCGCGTGTGGTTCGGGGTGCAGTGGCCGTTCTGGCCGACCCAACTCGCCGGACTCGTGCTCCTGTTAGCGCCATTGTTACGCGGACCGGCAGCATGGACCATCCGATTTCGCACGAATTTCCTCGCGTCAATTCTTGTGTTCAGCGTCTTGTTTAACCATCAGGCCGAGTCGCCGTCCTATTCGATCGCGATGATCGGTGTTGCCGTCTGGTTTGCCACATCCGAGCGCGCGTGGTGGCGCACCGCCCTGATGCTGTTCTGTCTGATCGTGGTGAATTTAGCCTCCACAGATCTTCTGCCACGCGCCTTGTATCAAGCGTATTATGTGAAGTATCTGCTCAAAACCATTCCGCTCATTCCCCTGTGGATCGTAATGCAGGGCGAGCTGTTTGGGATGATCCGCAACGGCTCAGATTCAGAGCGCGGCGAATCCGATCAGGGAAATCTCTCGGCGGCGTAACTGCTCGCGTAGTGCCGGCGCCGTCAAGGCCTCACGTTCCCGCTCTCGCTGCCAGGTGTAGCCATCTGCACTGGTGAGCGCCGCGTCCACGTATCCCGGATGCACCATCATCTCCGTGGTACCAGCAGGAAGGGTATCAATCACTTTCATAAAACGTTCGGCAAATCGGTCGCCGCCTTGCATGGAGACGCCGATAAAATGATCGGGCGCCCGCGTTGGTGGCGCCCCGAACGAAGTGGCGCGCCACGACCACGCAATGAGGGCCCGATGCAACTGACTCGGGATGTCATTGGGAAACCGCCGGTGCGACTCCACGGGCCGGCGCAAAGGAAGTCCGCGCACCGCAGCGACCTGCGCTACCGCTCGACGAATCACGGGAAGCGCGTGCGTGTGCCGATGCGAGTCGATATGCGTGACGCGAATACCGGCGGCTTGCAGCGCCGCGAGTTGCGCTTCGCATTCCGCCACCACGTCTTCTCCGTGAATCGCCCCGCGCAGTGAGCTCCGCACCAGCGCGCCGAGCGAAAGGAACTCGCCCCGCGCATTCCGTAGCGACGCCGCCACCGACAGCGGTCTTCCCACCAGCAGATTGAAATGCAGACCGATCCCAAGCGTCGGCGTGGCCCGCGCCTGGCGGATGCCGTCCTCCCAGCCGGCGCACTGCACCATCATCGATGTTGAAGTGACGGTCCCGGCAGCGTGCGCTTCGAGAATACCGCTCGTGACCGCTGGCGTAAACGCGAAGTCGTCGGCGTTAATAATTAGTCGCCGAATAACGCGCGCACGGTCGCGGTCAGTCGTAACGCCCCCGCCAATCGTTCACTCTCACTTGCAGCAACTCGCCCGCCATTGTTAGCGCTGATTGCGCGAACCGGACGGTCGTCGGCTCTTCATCGTAGCGAAAATGGACGGCAGTCTGGTGCACAGCATATCCGTGCTTCTGGGCGATATACAGTGCCTCGACATCGAATCCGAAGCGCGGAATTGTCATACGAGGAAACACCGTCTCGGCCGCTTGGGCCGTAAATCCTTTGAGACCGGCTTGCGTGTCGAGCACGTCGCGCAACATTACAGCGCGGACCATGAGATTGAACACGCGACTCATCACGTGGCGCGTGTACAAGTAGTGGAAAAAACTCGGGCTCATGAGGTAGCGCGATTCTGGAAGCACTCGGCAGGCAATGGCGACATCAGCCCCGGCCTCGAGGTCACGAAGAATCCGGTTTACTTCGCTAGGCGGGTACGCCAAATCGGCATCCGTGAATACGCGATACCGGCCGCGTCCGGCCAGCATCCCGCGTCCGACGCTCGCGCCTTTGCCCCGATTGATCTCGTTGCGAAGCAGCGTGACCGCCGGATTCGCTGCGACGAACTCGCGCATCACCCGGGCGGCGGCCTCGTCGCTGCAGTCATCGACGAGGATGAGTTCCGAGGAATAGGGCTGGGCAGCCAGAAATGCCGCCAACTGGGCGAGGCTCGCCGGGAGGCGATCCTCACCGTTGTAGGCCGGAACCACCAGCGTCAGGTGGGGAACGTCGCCGCCGGAGCCATTCATCAGGGGAAAGGTTGCCGTCCGCACGTTGTATTCGCAACGGGCGCTTCATTTCCGAGTGTCCGACGGGCATATTTCACTTTCGACATGGCCAATACTTCGTCGATCGTCCTTACGGCCCGTGCCCTCGAGCGCACGGTATTGCGAATGGCCGATGAAATTGTCGAACGAAACGACGGCACCGACAACCTCGTCCTCGTCGGCATTCAGCGCCGCGGGGTCCAGATTGCGGCCCGCATTGCGGCGGTGATCAAGACCCGCGAGCAGATCGACATTCCTATCGGCGCCCTCGATATCACACTGTACCGCGATGACCTGCAAACTGTCGGGCCGCGCCCGGTGGTCGGCAAGACCCATTTGCCGGTGAGCATCGAGGGCGCACGCGTGGTGATCGTCGATGATGTCCTTTTCACGGGCCGCACCATCCGTGCGGCGCTCGACGAACTCGCCGACTTTGGCCGGCCCGCACGCGTCGGCCTTGCCGTGTTGATTGACCGCGGTGGACGCGAACTTCCCATTCAACCGGACGTTGTCGGCAAACTCGTGGAAGCACCGCCGGGGGCTCGAGTAGATGTATTCATTACCGAGCTCGACGGTCGCGACGAAGTCGTACTCGATCTGCCGGCCGCGCAATGACGGCGCCACTCGGCAAGGATCTGCTCGGACTCGAGCATTTATCTGCCGACCAAATTAATCTGATTCTCGATACCGCCGAGCCGCTCCGGGAAATTTCCGAACGGGCGATCAAAAAGGTCCCGACGCTGCGTGGCGCCACCATCGTGAATCTCTTTTTCGAAGCCAGTACGCGGACCCGCATCTCGTTCGAGTTCGCGGAGAAACGGATGTCGGCGGACACGGTCAACGTTGCGGTCAGCGCATCGAGCGTCAGTAAGGGCGAGACGTTGGTGGATACTGCCAAGAATCTCGAGGCGATGAAGATCGATATGGTGGTGATGCGTCATGGTTCGTCGGGCGCCGCGAAATTTCTCGCTGAGCGGATCGAATCGAACGTGATCAACGCCGGCGACGGCATGCACGAGCATCCCACCCAAGGTCTGCTGGATATGCTGACGCTACGACAGCGGTTCGGGACGCTCGCCGGAAAAAAGATTTGCATTTGTGGCGATGTGCTGCATTCGCGCGTGGCCCGTTCGAACATTTGGGGCCTGACGAAACTCGGGGCAGAGGTCGCGGTGTGTGGTCCGCGCTCACTCCTCCCCAGTGCCATCGAAGAGATGGGGGTAACCGTATTCAGCCGGATTGAACAAGCAATTGAATGGGCCGACGCGCTCAATGTGTTGCGATTGCAGCTTGAGCGGATGCAGGCCGGATACATCCCGAGTTTGCGCGAATACAATCGCGTTTTTGGTGTCACTCGCGAGCGGCTCGAACGGGCGCCGCGCGACATTCTCATTTTGCATCCTGGACCAATGAACCGTGGCGTCGAAATCGATTCCGATGTGGCCGATGGCCCCCATAGCGTGATCCTTGAGCAGGTGACCAACGGCGTGGCGGTGCGAATGGCGGTCCTTTATCTGCTCGCCGGGAATTCGCCGCAACTCGCCGACGCAGCGAAGGGAGTCGCATGACCGACATTCTGTTACGGGGCGGCCGGCTCGTTGATCCGTCGAATAAGCTTGATGCCATCGGCGATGTGCTGATTCGCGCCGGCAAGATCGAAAGCGTTGGCGGCAATATCGCGGCGCCCGATGGCGCGACGATTGTTGATTGCAGCGGGCAGGTCGTCGCGCCCGGATTCATCGACGTGCATTGCCATCTGCGCGAACCAGGGCGTGAAGATGTCGAAACGATCGCGACGGGAGCCCGCGCGGCAGCCGCTGGCGGCTTCACGGCCGTATGTGCGATGCCCAATACCGATCCCGTCACTGACAATCAGGCCGCCGTTGGCTTTGTCCTGAAGCAAGGCCGCGCCGCGAATGCCGCCCGCGTATATCCGATTGGTGCCATCTCGATCGGAGAAATGGGTGAACGGCTTGCCGAATTCGGTGAAATGGTGGGCGCCGGGGCGGTCGCGGTAAGCGACGATGGAAAGCCGGTGGTAAGCGCTCAACTCATGCGCACGGCGCTCGAGTATGCGCGTACCTTCGGCATTCCGGTCGCGGATCATTGCGAAGATCCAACATTGGCTGCTGGTGGCGCGATGAACGAAGGACTAGTGTCGGCTCGCCTCGGATTGAAAGGAATTCCGGGAGAAGCCGAAGAAATTATGGCCATTCGCGACATTCTCCTCGCCAAGCGCACCGGTGGGCACGTCCATCTCTGCCACATGAGCACCCGCGGTTCCGTCGAGCTGATTCGCTGGGGCAAAGACCGCAACATTAATGTCACGGCAGAAGTGTGCCCGCATCATCTCTCGCTAACCGAAGATGAGGTGGAGGGCTACAACACCAATGCGAAGATGAATCCGCCGTTGCGTTCGGCCGACGATGTCGCGGCACTGTGTCAGGCGGTGAAAGACGGAACGATTGATGTGATTGCCACGGATCACGCGCCGCATCACAACGATGAGAAGGAGCGCGAGTTTTCTGACGCTCCGAACGGGATTGTCGGTCTGGAAACTGCGTTGGCGGTGAATCTGACTTGGCTGGTCAAGCCAGGGGTCATCTCGCTATCGACGCTGATCGAGAAAATGTCATGCGCGCCGGCACGGCTGTTCCATTTACCCGGCGGCTCGCTCCGGCGAGGGGTGGCGGCCGATGTCACGGTATTCAACCCGACCGCGGAATGGGTGGTGGACCCCAAGTTGTTCAAAACCAAGGGCAGGAACTCCCCATATGTCGGCCGGACCTTAACCGGGCGGGTGGGATGTACCATCGTGGACGGTCGGATCGTCCATCAAGTGCAGGGGTAAGGTGACGAAGCGGGCGACGGACGCCGTGCGGCGGGACATTGTGCACGTCTGCCGCCGCCTATACGGGCGTGGATTGATTGCCGGTCAGGATGGGAATGTGTCGGCGCGCATGTCAAACGATCGGATACTGATTACTCCGGCAGGATTGTCAAAAGTCGATGTGCGCGAGCAGGATTTAGTGAAGATGCGGCTCGACGGTCGAAAAGTGTCGGGGCGTTACGATGCGTCTAGTGAGGTGCAAGTCCATCTCGCGGCATACGCGGCCCGTTCCGACATTCATGCCGTGGTGCACGCGCATCCGCCGGTGGCGACTGCGTTTGCCGTCGCGGGCGAGCCGTTTGAGTACGATGCGATTGCCGAGTTGGTCTATAACGTGGGTCCGGTGCCAATTATTCCGTACCAGATGCCCGGTTCAGCCGCGCTAGCGCAGGCAGTCGCGGTTCAGTTGCAGGAGCACGACGTGGTGCTGCTGGCGAATCACGGAGCAGTGGCTGTTGGGCCGTCCGTGCACATCGCTCACCAGCGGATGGAAAGTCTCGAACACGTCGCACAGATTTTATTGGCGGCGCGACAGTTAGGGCGCGTGAACCGATTGAGTCAGACAGACGTGCGCGCTCTCGAAGCAGCGCGACGAGCAGCCCGAGCCAAGTGAGTGACCCGATGACAGATTCTGGCGGAAAACAGATGCAGGATATCGAAGCGTTGCTCGCAGAGCGACGCAAATTCGAATTGTGGCTTGACCAGCTCGAGGGACGCCGCGCGGCGACGCCGCCGAACGTCTACGCCAAGGTCCATGCCGACTATTCGGCGCGCCTGTCAGACGCCCAATCGCGTCTCGCTGCCGAAACGGGCGCTGTCGAAGCGTTGGTGTCGAAACTTGAGGCGTCACTGGAAACGCACGACACATCAATCTCCACCAAAAGTGACGAACTCTCCGAGGCCGAACTCCGCGCTTCGGTCGGCGAATACGCTGAAAAAGAATGGAATAAGTTGCGCGACAAACTCTCGCTCGCGATCTCCGAGATGACCAAGGCGCGCGACACCGTGCTGGACGAACTTGAAGCAATGCGAGCTGTTCTGGCCGAGGCTTTTTCGTCCAAACCCGCTCCGATAGTGGAAACACCAGCGATTGTGCCGGTCGCGGTAGCTCCGGCGGCCGTAGCAGTCGCACCCCGGATATCGGCGCCGGTGGCCCGCGTCTCAGCGTCAGGATCCGCAATAGTTGACGAGCCCGTGGTTGCCGCGGCGGGTTTACCCTCAGTGACGCCATCTGAGAAGCCAAAGGACCGCGACGAACTTGCGTTCCTGCGTTCGGTTCTAGGACGCAGTACGCCGGCTACGCACCCGGGCCCGCAAACGGCAGTCGACGAACCGGCGTCTTCGTCAGGACGCCGATCAATGGGGAGCAATAGTAGCCGCAGCTCCAGCGGCACCGCGCGCTCCGCAACGCCGGAACCATTCCAACCTCCTGAACCGCTGGCCATGCCGGCTGACCAGGCACGGGAGAGCGGCGCATTCTCCAGAACATCCGGAAGCTTTGCGATGCCAACGTCGGCGAACACCGAAGTCGTCAAATCGCTGAAATGCGCGGAGTGCGGCACGCTGAACTATCCGACGGAGTGGTACTGCGAACGGTGTGGCGGGGAGTTGGCTGCGTTCTGAGCCATTAGTGTTTGTCGCTGGAAAACAAAAAGGGCCGCGATGTTCGCGGCCCTTTGCGTGTGCTGCAGACGGCAAGCGTCTGTATACTTACTTCGCCTTAGCCAGCTTCGACTTCTGGCGACCAGCCGCGTTCCTATGAATCAGTCCCTTCCGGGCGGCGCGATCGAGCAGCTTGACTGCTGCCGTCTTCTGGGCCGGAGTCGAAGCAGTGGTCTTGGCGGTCTTTAATGCGGTCCGCAGGGCAGAGCGCTGCGCGCGATTGCGCACGGCGGCTGCGCGCGACTTCCGCATGTTCTTTTTGGCGGACGCAATTCTTGGCACGAAACAATCTCTCTCTACTGAAGGTTCGGCGCGTGATTGCGCCTCTAA
>JANYBD010000103.1 GCA_025360995.1 Gemmatimonadota bacterium | reverse complement strand
CAGGGCGAACGGAAACTGCTTATTCCGTTCGCCCTGCAACGTTCGCGTTAGTTCCCTTCGCCCTGCAACGTTCGCGTTAGTTCACACAGCTTTATTACTGCCCGCCTGGATGATATGTCCTCTCCGTATGCCCCACGAGCTGCGACGGATAGAAGTACACATCGCGCAAATCTCCCGTGCTGTAGCGCTGCGCTTGATCGTTGAAATGTTTAGACCGTGGATCACCGCTCTCTCCGCCGGCCGTCACCGCTTTGGCGCGTACGCTGTCGCCGAATTCCACCACTGCGACAAAACTGTTGCCACTCGTCCCATACCATTTTTTCGTGCCCCTATAGGCGCGGGCGCCGAAGGACGCGAGCGAACCCCAGCGTGACGACACAAACCCCACCGGCAAGCTTGGCCCCGCGTCGCTGAAGGGTTGGACGATGTCGCCGGTGAGTCGCTGGAACCGGTTGATATCGCCCCACGGCGTTTGCCATTTTCCGAAATCGGCCGTGAGCCGATCGCTGGCGAACGACAGTGATTGCAATAGCTGGTCTTGGTTGGCTCCGGTGAAGATGTACTCGTCGGCGGCAATGCCTGCCATACGGGCGTCGCGTACCACCCGGCGCGCCGCATCTTCGCCGAAGTAAATCGCCAACGATGTCGCGACCGAATTTGCCGACCACCGGTAATCCCAGGCGCGAAGGACGGCGATTTGTTCCTTGAGTTTTTCGGTAAGGGGATTGGAGAACGCAGTCTGGTCATACGCCCGGAGCAACGCCGGAATCATTTTCTCGAATGCGGGCAGGTAGCTGTCGTAGGCTGCGGTGATCAATGAATTCACCGTGAAATCTTTCGTATTCGACAACACGCGGAGGGCGTGCAATCCGCGGGCCGATTCGGTGCCGCGCTCGACATACGCCGGAAAATCCTCTTTCTTTTGACTGCTCGGCCCGGCCGCGGACCAAGGCCAGTTGTTGCTGTTATACAACCAACCGCTTGCGGGATTTAATAATTTCGGACTCTCGTCCACCGAGAGTACACCATTCCAGTCGGTTGCCGGATTGCTGCCGTCCACCGGCTTGCTCCAATCAAACGTCGGATCACGCCGCGGAATAAAATTCGCATGGAAATAAGCAATGTCGCCGTCGGCGTCGGCGAAGATCGTATTGTTGGATGAATTGGTGTGCAGCTCCATCGTCGCGCGGAACGCGGCATAGCTGTTTGCCTTCGTTCTCGTATACGACTGAATGAGTGCCTTAAGTGGTTCCTGCATCAACGACACACTCACCCATTTGCCGCCGGCAGCCCTGACGATTGGACCGTGAGCCGTCCGGTACACCGTGAACGTTCGCTTCTTCATTCCTGATGCGGTCTTATACGGGACCGTGATATTGGTCGCCGCCATTCGGCTCGTCGCCTTCCCATGCACGTAATAGAACTGGCCGCCCCTCTTCACTACCGTTTCCAGATATTCATTCACATTGTTCACACCACTGGAGGTGTGCATCCAGCCCGCATGCTCGTTGAATCCCTGATAGACGAAGAACTGCCCCCACGTCACTGCTCCGTAGGCGTTGAGTCCCTCACCACTCGTGACCTGCACCTCGGAGCGGAAAAAAAAGGACGTATGCGGGTTGATAAGTAGCAGTGCATGATGCCCGGCCGTATTCGACGGCGCGATGGCGATGCCATTTGATCCGGTCGGCTCGACATAAATCGGGTCATCCGAGTTCAGGGACGACACTTCGGAACGCTTGACGGCATGCCCACTGGTGAGCTTCACCGGACCGGCACCATAGAAGTCCTCGAGCGCTTCCAGACTTACGCGCTCGATGTCTCCGCCAATACTCCCTTCGCTGAACGTCAACGCCATCCACGGTTCAAAATGTGTGATGACTCGTGGCTTCACGTCCGGATGCTTATACAGATAAAAGTTTAGTCCATCGGCAAAGGCGATCATCAACGCTTTCAGCCACGCGGGACTCCTCGCGTACTCGGCCCGCATAGCACCCGGATTAATGAAAAGTTTCATTCGAAGATCGTTATACAGCTGCCCCTCCCCTTCGACCTCGGCGAGGCGCCCCATCGAATTGAGATAATTCGTCTCCACGCGATTGAAATCGTCTTCGGCTTGTGCGTACAGCAAACCGAACACGGCATCCGCATCGGTCTTCCCGGAGATGTGCGCGATTCCCCAGTCATCGCGAACAATCGTTATACCCGTGGCCATACGCTCCCAGCGGGCTACATCGGCGGCGGGTGACTGCGCGGACGTGGGAACGCCGCCAAGGATAAACATGACAAAAAGGAGTTTCTTCATTGCCGGCCCTTTGTTGCTGAAATGGAATATGGATGGTGGCGAAAGTTAGGCCGATTCACCGTCGGCGCGCCACACCGGCCCGCGCGAGCCGTGTCGCAGTGGCCGGATACCGCTCGCGGAGGGTATTATTCACTGTTGTCACCCCAAACGCCGAGAGGATTTTTATGTACCGTATTTACAGTACCGCGCTTGTGCTTGCTGCCGTTATCTCCGCACCGCGGATTGCGTCGGCCCAGGCCCAGACAGAAACGTCCCGCACGGTTTCCGGCGGCGGGATCTCCATTCCTGGCTGGATGGGAAAGATCGACGCGAACGAAGAAAAGGCTGGCAAGACGCTCGCCGATTCGAAGCTCTCGAAAGACGGTGCTGCCATGAAAGTCACCACGGGTCCATCGGTGACGTATTGGAATCCGGCCAACAAAGCGAGCGGTAACTATACCGTAACGGCGACATTCACCGAAGCGAAGTATATGAATCTGAATAGTCATCCGCATCCATATGGCATCATGATCGCCGGCAACGATCTCGGCACCGATACGCAGAGCTACCTGTATTGCGCCGCATACGGCAGCGGGAACTTCATCGTTCGCGGGTTTGGCCCGGCAGCATTCCAAATGAATGGACATGGAACGCCAAGCGACGCGGTCCATAAGGCCGCTGGTCCCGGTGCACCGGTCACGCAGGAAATCGCCATTGTGGTCAAAGGTGATAAAGTTGATTGCGTCATCAATGGTGCGGTTGTTGGGTCGTACGACAAGGCCTCCCTCGTCACGGCCGGCAAGCTCAAGTCCACGGACGGCATCTATGGAATTCGTTTTTCGCATAACACCGAAGCGACCGTCACTGGCCTGACGTATATCAAGCAGTAGCAACCCGCAGCCCTTTAAAGACGCCAATGGCGTCCGGCAATTTTCATATCGGCATCATGGGCAACCTCTTCTCGGGGAAGACGACGCTCATGAATGCCCTCGCCAGCGAGCCCTACCGGACCGAGATCCAGGGGCTCCTTGGCGACGCCGAGACATACGCATTCTCAGAGCGGGTCGAGAAAGATTCGCTGACCGACGAATGTCTCAAACTGTTCTATCAGAATCGCGTCGCGAATATTTTCCCGACCGAGACTGCTTTCCTGTATATGCGCGTATTACAACAGCGCGAAATTCGCCACCTGATGACGCGCGAGAGCCGAAACGGCGTGCTCATTCTCGAAGACCGTCCCTTTCTCGACGGCCCCGAAGTGTTTGTTAAACGCATGATCAATTCGGGCGAGATGCCGATGGCTCACGCGCGACTCTACAACACCCTGTTCATTCAAACGTTGCAAAACGAACGCATCCGGTTGCCCGACCTCACGGTCTATCTGCGGTCTGAGCCGGACTTGCTCGAAAAGCGGCGGGCAGCCCGTGCGAGCGAAGGTGACGCGTACGCCAAGACCATCACCGGCGACTACCTCAGCGAAATCCACGATTGTTACGAAAATCTTGTCAGCAACTGGAAAGGCACGCTTCGGAAATACCAGGAGTTGGCAATTGTTCCGCCGGATTCCGATCTCGTCACATTGCCCGCGGAAATTGATATGTACGAACATCCCGACTATGTCCATGTGGCAGCGGGTACGATTCGGGAGAAGGTGCGCCGGATGGTCGCGGCGCGGAATCTGAATCAGTGACGGAGCCCTGCACTGTCCTGGAGGTGCGGGAAGATCCGACGATCAGCCGGCATCATATTGCGTCGCGACTTACCAACGTCGAACGGCGGCTTCTTACCTATCTGGCGAAAAACCAAACGTTAGTTACCTGTGTGGGCAACATTGGCGCCGGCAAGAGTTCGCTGGTGAAGTTCCTCGCATACAGCACAGGAATGAACGCGCTATTTGAGTTGCCGGACGAAGGCTTCGAAGATCACATTGCACAAAACGCCTGGCTTTTTCCGCTACTCTCGACGGCGAAGAACTCCGCACGTCGCACGCTCGGCACCTATTACGGTGCGATCAATGAATTCATTGAGTGCCAGTCGCGCGAGCCCGAGGGGAGTCACGACTGGCTTGCGGCGAAAAAGAATCTGGAGCGGGCGGCGCTCGATATTCAGCACGCGTATCTCGACCTGCGTAAAATGCAACTCCAAGCCGTGCCCAATCTGCAGAACTCGACCTGCGTGGACGGCTCCCCGCTCGCCGATCGGTATGCATTTTGCGAAGTGCTGCACCGTGATATGGACGTACCGTATCTGACGGCCGAGTCCATTCAGGTGATTGACGCCCGTCTCGACCGCGAATTCCGCCCGCTCGTGCAGCCGGGCCTGTTGATTCTCCTCAAGAGCCCGGTGGAGTATCTGCTACGCAACATTCGCGACCGCCAGCGCGACGAAGAGAAATCAACCGCCGAGGACATTCCCGAAGGATTATCACGTCTCGTGCGGGCGCTGAATCCGCGGTATGACGAGTTCGTGACCAACCTTCGGTCGACCGGCTGGTACCGCGGTCCGGTACTGGTCATTGACGTCTCGGAGATTGATTTCGTGTCCAACGTGCGGCACCTCATTGCCGTATATGAAGGTATTGAAGCGTTGCTCGTGCCCAAGGAGTTTCGGGCGTAGCACCTCACCGCAATCACACTACCCGCCCATGACGTCGCACATCATCCGCAGAGTTTCTGTTGCTGGCGCATTCGTGTTCATTGCCGTTGCACCGCTCTCGGCCCAAAGTGATCCGACGATCGAGCGTATCTGGCGACTCGGCATGGACAGTTCCCATGTCCAGCAGCTTTCCCAGGCGTTGTTTGATTCGATCGGCCCGCGCCTCACAGGAAGTCCGAGCATTCTTGCGGCGAGCAATTGGGCGATCAATCAATACAAGTCGTGGGGCATCGACGCCAAACGCGAGAACTATGGGACGTGGCGCGGCTGGCGGCGCGGTATCTCGCATATCGATCTTGTCGGGCCGCGCGTCCGAACGCTCGCCGGTACCATGCTCGCGTGGAGCCCGGGCACGAAGGGCGTTCCAGTGAAAGCAGAAGCCATTGTGCTTCCAAAATTCAAAGACAGCACGGAGTTCGTGAAATGGCTCCCGACAGCGAAGGGTAAGATCGTATTGCTCTCCCCGGCGTGGCCGACCTGTCGCCCATCGGAAGACTGGAATCGCTACGGCACTCCCGCGTCGATCGCTCGCATCGACACCGCAATTGCGCAGATGCAGCGCGACTGGGCGGTGATGACCGATACCGCTGGTAGACCAGACAGCACCAAACTGTATCGCGGCACAGGCTACTCGGTCGCGCTCGGCACAGGCACGCTCGGCATGCGGCTCGAGAAGGCCGGAGTTGTCGGAATGATCTCCTCGCGTCCCAAGCAAAGCGGCTTCGCGAACCCATTTGCGACCGTAGGCGCCAGTGGTCGTGGTGCCGGTGTCGGCGGGCGCGGCGGCCCCGGTGGAACCGGCGTATTGCCCGGTGGCGCGAGCGCTCGCGGCGGTGGCCCGGCGGCTAGTGTCGCCGCTGCCGCGCGTGGCGGTGCGAACGCACTGCCTGGTGCTGGCGGATGGGGCAGCATTGAAATTTTTGAGACGTATAACACCGTGGCTCCGGCCGTGACGCTCGAATGCGAGGACTATAGTCTCGTCTACCGTCTGGCCGAAAATAACCAGAAACCGATGGTGCGTCTGGATGTTGACGGGCAATTGCTCGGTGAACAACCGGTGTTCAACACCATCGCGACGATCAGAGGCAGTGAGAAGCCGAACGAATATGTGATGTTGTCGGCGCACTTCGATTCGTGGGATGGCGCGTCAGGTGCGACGGACAACGGCACAGGTACCATGATGGCCATGGAAGCCATGCGCATTTTGAAAACCGTGTATCCGCATCCAAAGCGTACGATTCTCGTCGGCCATTGGGCGAGTGAGGAGCAAGGGCTCAACGGCTCGACGGCATTCACCGAAGATCATCCGGAAGTTATGAAGGGTTTACAAGCGCTATTCAATCAGGACAATGGTACGGGTCGGGTGCAGTCGCTGTCGTCGTCCGGACTCACCGATATTGGTCGCCATTTGAAGTCGTGGTATTCCAAACTCCCTGGCTTCTATACCGACAGCATGAGCGCGAACGTTGTGTCGTGGAGCTTCAACGATGTGCCAACGGGAAATCCCGGCGGTACGGACGGTGCGGTGTTCGCCTGCTTTGGTACGCCGTCATTCGGCATGGGTGCGGTCAACTGGAACTACGGTAGCTACACGTGGCATACCAACCGCGACACGTACGATAAAATTGTCTTCGACGATCTCAAGCACAACGCGACATTGGCCGCGATGATGGTATATCTGGCATCGGAAGATCCGGACTTTATTGCTCGTGAACGGTCGCCGGGCACGTGGCCGTCGAACTGGCCGGCGAACTGCGGCAAGGTCCCACGGACGACGAAGCC
>JANYBD010000094.1 GCA_025360995.1 Gemmatimonadota bacterium | reverse complement strand
TCGTACCGTCCCTCGCGCCGCCCGTAGGTAGGCGACGTTGGCGCCGATTCAACAGGTGCAGGCTGGCGGATGTCCGGTCTTGGCCGAACCGGAACCGGTTCGGCTGGCATAGTGCGATCGGGTGAGCGAGTGCGCGCTGTGTTGTTACGGTCGCGACCGGTGTTCTCCCGGTCACGTGCTATGGCCGAGCGGTCTCGTCCGAAATTATCGTTTTCGCGGCCCGTAAAGTGAACATCGCGGTGCACGCTGTTGTAGCGTTCCACGTTCCGGAAATCCACAGTGCGGTGCACGACTTCATGATTCACGTACACGTTCACGAATCGTGAATTGACGTAAATATTCGTGATGATCACGTACGGACGAGACCGCCGGCGCCAGCCGTTGTCGTACCACGCGTCACCGTACCAATCGTCGTCGCGCCAACCCTGATAGAACACGCGGCGTCCGCGCCAATCACAGTCGTATGAAAGCCACCCGCCAATCGGAAAGCCGACGCCAAATGACCAGTAGCCGCCAAAACCGCGGGCGAAGTACACGGGTCTGGTGTAAATCACGACCGGATCATATACCGGCACATAGATCACTCGTGCCTGCGTCGGAGTAATCGCGTAATTGCCATTGTTCACCGCAACGGTCTGCTGCGGCGTAGTGACAAGATTGCCTTGGGAGTTCGCCATTGCACGCAGATGTTGAACCGACGACATCACATCGCTTGACTGGCCGGCATAGGCCTGACCGAGCGCGGTCGTCCAGTCGAGTTTATCGGCCATCATATTGAGCGTTGTCGGATAATGCGCAACAGCCTTCACGCTCACATCCCACGGTTGAGCATCAATGCCGTTGGTGCCATTCGCGCGAACGTAGCGCACGGCAGCATCGATCTGATCCGGGAACGTGGACGCGACAAGCACCTGCGCGAGCAATGCGTCCGGATACAGTGCGATTGGGCCGACAAGGTTGTCGATCTGCTGCGGCGTGTACGAAGCCAGCGTCCCGGCATCCTGAGCTGATGCGGGGTTGGGCATCGACGTAAGCGCTAGCGTGAGTGCGAGTGGGACGACGAACATTTTACGGAACATTGAGCCGCTCCTGAATAGGGAAGGGTTGAGGGGGTTCCCTGGAGTAAGCAGAGTGCATATCCCGTGCCGCTTCGGAAACGCCTGCAACAGCGTCAGTTACGCGGACGAGACAGCTGAAATATACCCATTTTGGGGACACTTTCTGCTAAGAGTGGACACTTAGGTTTGGTGGGCTGACTAGCTTAGAACCATGTCCCGTGCATTTCTTCGCGACGATCCACCGGATCTACGCCCGCAACTCAATCATCGTTTACCGCAACGGGACGACCCGGCGTATGACGCCGCGGCCGCCGTAGCGCTTCTCGAAGGGGCCCGCGTGAGCGAGACGCTCGCCGCCGAAGACGCCACGGGATACAAATGGGGCGACTCACGATTGCGTCAGCACGTGGAACGACTGCTGGTTCAGGCGCGCACGAGCGGCGACGAGCGTCTCGAACAGGTGGCGGAGAGATTCCTCCGCCAACCTGTTTGACACAGCGGTACTACATGCCGAAACCGAGTAGCAGGAGCAGGGAACGCGTCTTATAGCTCGACGACGATTGGACCGTACTCATGTTGAGGTCGCTAAGTCCGTACACATATCGCCCCTCAACGGAGAGACCGCCGAGCGCGCCGAGTCGCACTCCGGCACCGATAACTCCGGCGTAGGTGAGCTTTGGTCGACCCGTGTCCGGACAGTTGCCGCTTCCACCGTTGTTGCAATTGAGTTCATACGAACCCTGCGGTCCGATGTATGCGAACGGCGCAACTAGCGGATTCGGAAGCGAGACTCGCAGATACACTGGGACATCGATGTAATCCAGTCGCCGTGAGGCACCGACGATCGGACTCGTGAATCCTCGCTGCGCATAGAGCCCATCGATACCGAACCCGATCATTCCACTGGACGACGCCCCAATGCCAATAGCGAATCCCGAGCGTTGTGTTGCTCCTGGATCCACACCGTTATTGTTCGCAGTCCCGTACGAAAGTCCACCCTTGATGCCGATGCCGCCCTGCGCGCTTGTCGTCGCGGGTATTGCGGCGAGTGCGAGGATGGCGATAGGAACGAGAAGTCGTTTCATAGTTAGTCCACCAGGTTCGTGTGGTTGAATCGAACTGCCGCAAATCATACTCCCGACACTCCGGTGAGTTCCGGTCATTTTGTGATCCAAGTCTCAACGCCCGGTTGCCAATTCGGCAGAGCAACCTGCGCTGATCCGAAAGAGTACGGCTCCGATGGCGTGAACACCATCACTCACAGAGAGTAGTCCAATCGACCGTAATTGCGGGTCAAACACATATACCTTATACGTGTACCTCATATTTCATCCAATTGGACGATATCCGCCCACTCCTTACTGGCCTACCCTCATATGAGTAGGCATCCTCCGACAGAACACACACGTATGGGTTACTTCAAGCGATTCGTTGACTTCATTACCATGGGTTCCGCGCGACCGCTGCGGCGCCTGCTGGCATATTACGCCGTGCTGGCGGCTGTCATGTTCGCCGTGCATCGCTTTCTCCCAGTGGTGGATCGGGTCGTGTCGGGGGCACCGGCGCCCACGCAGGCGGCTCCGGTGGTTCAATTCCCGCAAATGCTGCAGGATGGCCTCGACGGCAAGCCAATGAATGTCCTCGCCGCCGAGTCGCCCGAACGCACCGGCGCCGCGATGCTGATCACAAGAACCTTCTTATTTCTGGCGACACTGGCGTTGATGTTGCCTGTGTCGTGGGTCTATATGTCGTCCCGTCGCGAGCGTCTGCATAACCAGGCCATCGTCCAGACGCTTCTCATCCTGCCGATGGTAGTGGCTGGGGTCATCCTGATTGTCCGCAACAGCTTGGCCTTGGCGTTCAGTCTTGCCGGTGTCGTTGGCGCGGTGCGATTTCGCACGACCCTCAGCGATTCGCGCGACTTGGTATTCATTTTCCTGGCCATCGCCGTGGGTTTCGCCGCTGGCGTCGAAGTGCTGTCCGTGGCGGTGCTGGTCACGGTGATTTTCAATTTTGTTTTGATACTCGTATGGCGATACGATTTTGGGCGCTCCATTCTGTTGCCCACCGCCGGTTCGGAATGGGCGGAGCCGCTCGCCGACCTCGCTGCGAAAGATCACGAGGGCAATCAGATTCCCGATCGGGATATCGTGCTCGCACTTACGCCGACAAAAGTTGACGCGCTCGCCAAACGCTTTAAACGGGTAAAGGGACTTATTGGTCCCGATGCCAGGAAGCCGCGGTACAACGCGATCCTGACAATTACCACCAGCGCAATGAGCGCGGCGCAGCAACTCGTGCAGCCGGTCCTCGACACGAACACGAAGCGCTGGAAACTCGACGAAGTCGTGACGAACGAAGGCAAGCCGTGTGAGATGTATTATTTGATCCGCTTGCGGAAATCGATTTCGCGCGATGGGCTCTTGACGGAGATTCGGACCGTCGGTGGGGCAGCGATCTACGGAGCCGACATCGAAGTCGGTGACGCGGTCGAACTCGAACAAGTTGAGCAACGCGATAAGCGCAAACGGCGCGAACAGGCGGCACGGCAATAATGCGCCGGATTATGGTGATCGGGCTGGCCGTACTGCTGGCTGGCACCACAGCCTGCGGCCCGAAAACTGAGCAAGGCACCGCGAAGGTTCAGCCAGCTGACGGCACAGAACTCACCCGAAGAGCGCAGCGACTCGCCACATCGCTCGCCGAGGCCGACTCTGATGCCGCTCCTGACGCGCCGCTCGCGCAGTGGGTTCTTCCGCACTATCTGCATGAAATCTCCGGACTCGCATTTACATCCGATGGTCGTATGCTGACACACGGCGACCAGCGTGGCCGTGTTTTTGAAGTTGACTATCGGCGCGGCGTCGTCGTGAAAGAATTCCGACTTGGACACGATTCCTTACCCATCAAAGGGGATTTCGAAGGGATCACGGTAGTGGGCGATGCGGTCTTTCTCCTGGAAAGCAACGGAAAACTCTACGAGTTCCACGAGGGCGCAAACGGCGAATCCGTGGACTACACGATGCACGACACGGGACTCGGAAAAACGTGTGAGTTCGAATCCCTCACATTCGCGAAGGCCATCAACTCGCTGTTGCTGGCATGCAAGACGGTCCACGACAAGACGTACAAGGACTCACTGGTCATCTTCCGCTGGAAACTTCAGGGCGACAGCGCGGCGCGGCTCTCGCATTTCACCATTCCGCTCAAGAGCGTAATCGGCGCGAATCCGTGGCCGGGGTTGCATCCGTCCGACATCACGATTGATCCGGCCAATGGGAACTACGTGCTGATCGCGTCTCGTGAGCAAGC
>JANYBD010000085.1 GCA_025360995.1 Gemmatimonadota bacterium | reverse complement strand
TCCGTGCTCGTTGCGCTCTCGCGTGGCGACCACGTGACGCTCGCACGGCTAGTACTCGATTCCTCGGTAGTCGGTGGCGCGGGTCTGCGCGACGGGGTGGAACGTCTGTCGTTGCGCACGTGGGGCCTCTACATCAATCGCACGGGCCCGGGGACATTCACCGAACGCGGCTTCGACGCGACGGCCCGCGTGCAGGACCGCGTGGCCCAAGTTTGGATGCCGTACGATCTCCACGTCGGTGACAAATGGTCGCACTGCGGCGTGGACGCCTTCACTTTATTGAAGCGTGAAGGACAGTGGCGTGTGGCAGCGCTGATGTACACCATCGAGCAACCACCGGCCTGCCGAAAACATCCGGCGGGACCACCGGCGCGCTGACAGCGTCAGAATCTAGCGCGTGTTATGCGACACGCAGCGGCTTGATGCGAGCCACTTCTGCCTTGACGTGCTGCGCGGCTTCCCAAAGGTCGACGGCCCTCTGGACATTAAGCCAGAACTCCGGGGAGTTACCGAATAGCCGACTGAGGCGAAGTGCCATCTCGGGACTTACGGCTCGACGTCCACGCAGGAGTTCGTTTACCGACTGGCGCGACACGCCAATGGCCTCGGCGAGCCCAGTCACAGTCAAAGCGTAGTCGGGCAGGAAGTCCTCGCGAAGCATCTCGCCAGGGTGCATCGGCCGGCGCGAAACAGCGCGGGAGTTGGGTATGCTCATGAGTGATGTCTCCTTAAGTGATAGTCGAAGAGCTCAACATCGTAGGCGTCACCATCGGCAAACCGAAAGCAGATGCGCCACCGGTCGTTCACTGCGATCGCGTGCTGGCCATGTCGATCAGCCCTGAGCGCGTGAAGGCGATTACCGCGTGGCACCTTGAGGTCGTCCAGCCTACTGGCGAAATGCACATACTCAAGTTTACGAATCGCGCGACCGACCACGTCCGGCGGAAGCCGCTTGGCCAGCCCCGTGCTGAAAGGATCATAGGTGCGCCGATCCACGAACGTTTTGATCACGTCAAATTGTAACGTGTCACGTGACGCATGTCACGTGCGTCAGGGTCGCCGAATGAGCGGAGCGAGGCCGTCGGGTCGCGCACCACGCAAAATTGCGCCATACTTCCCCGGCCACAATTGAAACTTCAGTTCCACCCCTCAACGCTGGATCTGCACTCATGCGCCCGTCATCCCTCGTCCTGCTCGTCCTGCTCACCGCCGCCTGCACCCCTAATGCCCCCGCGGCTCCCGCTCCTCTGTCCGCCACCGAGCTCGACGCCGTGAAAGCGGTGGACGCGGCATTCGCGGCAGGAATGAATGCCAAAGATACGACGGCAGTATTCGCGGTCTATGCAACCGACGCCAAACTTATGCCGCAAGACTCCCCGGTGCTTGTCGGGGCCGCTGTGCATTCCCTCATCGCCGACATCATCGCTGGTGGCGGGAGCGACTTCGTGCTCACATCAAGCACGGCGTATGGTGTTGGCGATCTGGCGTACCTCGTTGGGACGGCGACCTACAAAATGGGTGGCGCTGCAGAGACGGTGAAGTACGCAGAAGTCCTGCGGAAGAACGCCAATGGCAAGTGGCAGTACGTCGTGGATATGTTCAGCAACGTCGCGGTACCCGCGCCGATGGCCGCACCGGTCAAGAAGAAGTAGCTCCCTGAGTTGCCACGCGTAGCGGGGGCGCCCCACGGCCCCCGCTGCTCGGGCAAGACGAGAGCGGCACTTTTACTTTGCAACTGTCGGCGCGCCGTGTTGTAGCTGTCGCGCATACTCGGCGGCATCATAGTGACCGAGTGACTTTTCAATGTGGCCGTCGGCATCGATCGTCCATTCCTCGCGGCCGCTGAATCGTACGGCCTTGCCGGTTCCGCTTGGCCCGGTATTTGTCCCAGTCAGTGTCCAGTGGAAGATCGCGTGATTGCCTTCGACGCTGAGACTGTCCATCGAGACGACCATGTCGGGGAAGGCAGTCATGAAACTCTGCGCCGAGGCGGTGATAGCCGTTCGCCCAATGGCAGGAGCTGCGTCGTTGATCTTCAATGATCCCTGTTCGGCGAAATGCGCAGCGACACTCGCGGCGTTCTGGCTACCCCACGCCGCCGCATAGCGAGTAGCGAACTCAGTCATTTTCACTGTATTCACAGTTGATTTCTCCGAAGTGCAACCATTCAAAAGGACGAGAGAGATCGTGGCAAAAAATCGTCGCATAAGCCGCGCCGTTCCGGATGCTTAACGCGGAATCAGCGGCAACACGACGTGCGACGGATGTGCCGTATCGTGCAGCAGTTTCTGATGCGCGACGACAAACGTCGAATCACGTTCGTTGTTCCCGCCGGTGTTGAGATTGCGATCGTATTTCGGGAACAGCGATGACGACACACTCACCCGCACGCGATGCCCTGGCGCGAATACGCGCGAAGTGAACCACATATCGAGGTCGTAGCGCTCGACGCTCCCTGGCGTGAGCATCACTTCTTTGTCGAACCCCTTCCGGAATCGCGCCCGCATGATGCCGTCCTGCACGCGTTCGGCGTGGCCGTCAGGAAAAACGTCGAGGAGCATCACGGTCCAGTCAGTGTCCCGGGCGTCAGTCGACGCCCACACGGTGGCGGACATCGGGCCGGTGATTTCGACGGGGCTCGTCAGCGGCTTCGTCGTGAACACGAGCCCGTCGCGGCGTGTCGCGTTGGGTATGGTGAAATCTTCGTTGAGCGACGTCTCGAGTTCGCGCGAGTCAATAAGATAGGGATTCGGATTCGCCGGATCGTACGTGAACGTGTCTGCCGGAGCACCAGTAGGCGGAATGGTGTCGAGCCAACCATCACCGGCGCTGGTGTGCGCATTCCCTCTCGACGCGAGATACCACTTGGTCGGTACGGCGCGGGCGATGGGCCACGCCGCTTCCTTGCGCCACCTG
>JANYBD010000082.1 GCA_025360995.1 Gemmatimonadota bacterium | reverse complement strand
GCGCACCCGCTTGACCAGAATCTCGCCGCCGCCGCCCGGAATGGAATCGAGACCGGCCTTTACCAGCTCGCGTATCACTTCGACCGCCGGCATCCGGTACAATGTGCTCCAGAAATCCACTTCGCTGGGACTAAATCCGTGTACGTGAATTGGATGATACTGCTTGATGTAGCGCAGCAGGTCGAGATACCACTCGAACGGGATGTACGGGTTGTGGCCGCCCTGAATCAAAATCTGCACGCCGCCGAGCGCTTTTACTTCGTCGATCTTTGCGCCGATCTGCTCATAGCTCAACGTCCATCCTTCGGCTTGTCCGGGACGCCGATAAAATGCGCAAAACCCGCAGTCGGCCACACAGACATTTGTATAGTTGATGTTGCGGTCAACGATATACGTGACCACACCATCGGGGTGCAGCGCCTTTCGGATTCTATCGGCTTCCGCACCGAGTTCCAGAAGGGGCGCATTCTTATACCAACTGATGAGGTCTTTCATGCGGCAAACGAGGATGAGAGGAACGCGAGCCGGCCTGGTGCCACTTTGCCGGCGAGTGTGAGGCGGCGGTAGAATTCCGTCAAACCGCCAAGGTGCGGATAGCTAAATCCGTAGTCGAGACCGCTGAGATATTCATTGCATGCCTGCAAGGGGACGCCGGTATTGGCATTCGCCTGTTCAGCGAGCGTCGCAAGATTCTTAAGTCCCCAATTGCGACTCTCGATCAAGGCCGCATGCACGCCGAGCGCGTCTTTGGTATTGGTGGTGCGCTGCGCAACCCAGACGGCAAAGACAAAAGGCAAACCAGTCCACTTCTTCCATTCGTCGCCAAGATCGTACACATGGTCGTATGGCGCCGGAAGTGTACCCGACGCAAGCATCAACGCCGCATCGCCAATCACCAGGCGAGCCGCGCAATCTACGTTCGCGCTTGCAACAAGAAAGTCCGATGCCTCGGCGTCGCCAGCCACAAACTTCGGCTTGGCTTTCCAGACGTGCTCAAATAACAACTCGAGCAGGTGCACACTGGTCATCGAACTACGGCTGACCAACACTTCCTGCCCATCGAGCTCGCCGGCGGGCCGCGTCGAAAAAAGCATCACGCTGCGCACCGGGCCATCACACGAAATCGCCAAGTCGGGGAGGAGTAAATACCGCTCCCAATCGCGGGCATACTCCACAGCCGAAACCACGCTGACATCGAGCGCCCCGGTGGCCATCAGCGAATTCAGCGCGGTTGGAACACCGTCTACCAGTTCGGCGTCCATCGGTACTATACCGCGGTCCACCGCACCGTATACGGGATAGCAATTGATGTACGGAATCCGGCCGACGCGCATCGTCAAACCGCGGCCGGTTCGGCGGCCGGAGTTTCGAATGTGCGAATCACATTGTAGAACGAATCACGCTCGGTAGGGATTTTCCCGGCGCCACGAATGAGCTGGAGCAAACCGTCCAGCGTCATCCCTTGCGGCGTGTGGGCACCCACGGCGTGATAGATCTTTTCGCGCACTACGGTGCCCTCGAGATCATTCACGCCAAAGTGCAGCGACACTTGGCTCAGGGCCTGCGTGACCATTATCCAATGACTCTTGATGTGCGTGAAATTATCGAGAAAAAGGCGCCCGACAGCGAGCATCTTCAAATCGTCCACGCCGCTCGTTGACGTGCCCTGCCGCCCGAGGGCCTCCCCCAACACATTGTCATCCGGATGATAGGCGAGCGGTATGTAGGCGAGAAAGCCGGCCGTTTCATCTTGCAGGTCGCGCAGCATCTGCAGATGTTCCATCCGCTCTTCGATCGTTTCGACGTGTCCGTAGAGCATCGTGCAGTTCGTGCGAATCCCCAGTTCGTGCGCAGCGCGGTGCACGCCGATGTAATCGGCACCGGCAAGTTTTTTCCCAGCGATTTGGTCGCGCACGGCGGCACTAAACGTTTCCGCTCCGCCCCCGGGCATCGTGTCGAGCCCAGCATCGCGCAATGCCATCAAGACGTCTTTCCACGACATCTTCTCGATGCGCGCGATATGCGCAATCTCGACGGCCGTCAGCGCCTTGATGTGCACGTGGGGGAAATTCGACTTCAGCGTCCGGAACATTTCCTGGTAGTACGCAAGTCCTGCCTGCATATCGAGCCCGCCGACGATATGCCATTCCTTCGTGAGGCCATCGGCCGCGTGGGCTGCTTCTTCGAGCACTTGATCCATTGTGTAGCGGTACGCGCCTTCTTCTTTTGGCAACCGCGCATACCCGCAGAACGTACACGTTTTGCGAAGGGTGCAAATGTTTGTCGGGTTGATATGCTGATTACAGGCGAACGTCACCGTGTCGCCATTCTTCGCGCGGTTGACGGCATCGGCCAGCGTGCCAATACCAATGAGATCGATTGACCGGTAGAGTGCCGCACCGTCGGCCTGCGTGAGTCGAACACCGCTCCGAATCTTGTCACCGACTGCACGCACCGCCGGATCGCTCAGGCGAGCGTCGTTGAAGTCAACGCGTGCGGGGCGAACCCCACCCTCGGGCACCGCGCTAATCCTTGTAGCGGCGGATGGCGATCGAAACGTTGTGTCCGCCAAATCCAGACGAGTTGGTCAGCGCCGCATTGACCACCCGACTCACCGGTACGTTCGGCGTGCAATCAAGATCGCACTCCGGATCGAGGGAATGCAGGTTAATGGTCGGCGGAATTATGTTGTTCACAATTGCGAGCGTGGTGAAAATTGCTTCCGTCGCTCCGGCCGCGCCGAGCATGTGACCGGTGGCGCTCTTCGTCGAACTCACGTTGAGCCCCGTCGCGTGCGAGCCGAACACTTTTTTGATCGCGCGAATTTCGTTTGGATCGTTGAGTGGCGTGCTCGTGCCGTGTGCATTGATGTACTGCACGTCTGCCACGGAGAGTTCGGCATCTTCGAGCGCCCGAGCCATCGCCCGTTGCAGGCCTTCGTGGTCGGGCGGCTGACCGGTAAGCGAGTGGGCGTCGCCGGTCGCACCGTACCCGGCAATCTCGCCGTAGATATGCGCGCCGCGCGACTTCGCGTGCTCGAGTTCCTCAAGGACGAGAATCCCTGCACCCTCTCCAAGCACAAATCCGTCGCGCGTGGCGTCGAACGGCCGGCTGGCTGTTGCCGGCGAGTCATTGCGGAACGACAGGGCGGTCATGTTGCCAAAGCCGCCAATCGACATCGGTGTGACCGCGGCCTCCGAGCCACCGGCGATCATCACATCGGCGTCGCCGTACTGGATCATCCGGTAGCAGTCGCCAATCGCGTGCCCGCTGGTGGCGCACGCGCTGACCACAGCGTAGTTCGGCCCTTTCGCGTTGAACCGCATTGAGACAATGCCCGCAGCAATATCGCCAATGAACATCGGAATAAAAAACGGCGAGATTTTGCTAGGGCCGAGTGTTCTGTACACGTTGAGTTGATCCTCAAACGTGTAGATCCCGCCAATGCCGCTGCCGATGACGACGCCGGTGCGTTCGGGCGTGAAGCCCGTCCCCTCCGGAAACGCATCTTTCATTGCCTGAGCCGCTGCCGCAACGGCCAGCTGCGTGTACCGGTCGGACCGCTTCACTTCTTTGCGGTCCATGTAAGTCAACGGATCGAAGCCTTTCACTTCACAGGCGAAATTAACTTTGAAGCCGGTCGTGTCGAACTGCGTGATCGGAGCACCGCCGGATTTGCCGGCCAGCAGCGCCTCCCATGTCGTCGGCACGTCGTTTCCGACGGGCGTGACGCACCCGAGGCCGGTGACGACGACACGCCGCTTCATTTACGCCCCGATCTTCGTGTTCAGGTAGCCAGTCGCATCTCCGACCGTCCGAAGCTTCTCGGCATCTTCGTCCGGGATGTCGATGTTGAACTCCTTCTCGAATTCCATCACCAGCTCGACGATGTCGAGGCTGTCGGCGCCAAGGTCTTCGATAAAGCTGGCCTCTGGTGTGAGCTTTTCACGCTCAACTCCGAGCTCCTTTTCGATAATGTCCTTGACCTTCTCCGAATGATCAGCCATGACGCGATTCCTCAGTGCGTTGGGGGTAGTTGTCAGCAGGTAAAATATAGTCACTGGCAAGGGCCAGTGTTACATC
>JANYBD010000078.1 GCA_025360995.1 Gemmatimonadota bacterium | reverse complement strand
TAGACATCTTCAGACCGGAGAAGAAACGTGTTGTAGCCGGCCTCGCGGATATGACGTTCGCGCTCGCTGGACGTCGTCATGCGGATCTGTTCGACAACTTTGATCTTCCACGGCTCGGCCCAACTGCGACGAACGGTCATGGTGGTTCCCCTTTGCGGTGCGCGGGGGCGCGTCCGAAGCGACACGCCGCCAATACTGAATGATTGCGACGGCGCGGTACGGATTCTGTCGGGGATTGTTCACCCGGCACGTCAGGGTAATTACCCTACGTTCCTTCTACGCTACGACAGTTGAAAGCGACTCAAACGCCGGCTATACCTAATCCTGCCGCGCGCCCGGTCGCCCACGCCCACAAAAAGTTGTAGCCGCCGATCGGGCCAAAGGCATCGAGCGCCTCGCCACAGATAAACAGTCCCTTATGCCGTTTACTCTGCATCGTCCGCGCATCAACCTCCGATAACGCCACACCTCCACCAGTCACTTCGGCCTTTTTATAGCCCTCGTCGCCGTGCCACGGGAGTTCGCCCCGCACAAGCGTTTCGATTATTCGCAACCGCTCCTCGCGACGAAGCTCAGACAGTGTGCGCGCGGGGTCTACATTTGCCACCTGCAGCAGAACGGTGGCAAGACGGTCCGGCAATTCCGCACGCACCGCGCCAGTCACCGTGCGCGCCCCGTTGGGTTTCAGCGCGTGTTCCCATTCGGCGTCGTCGAGCGGCGTCCATCGCACAGACAAGCGTGCGGACGAATCCCCTTCTGCTCTGGATCGCACAATCACGTGCGACACATCGAGCACCGACGGACCACTGTAGCCGTGGTGGGTAAACAGAAATCCACCGGTTGCCGTGGCCGTGCGTTCCGCCGAGCGCGCGGTAAGCGTTACCGTCAAGGACACGCCAGCGAGATTATTGAACGCCGGCGCGTTCGCGGTAATCGGCGTGAGGGCCGCGTACGTGGTGTGCATTTCGTGCCCCAATGCCGCCAACGTGCGCAACCCGAAGCCGTCGCTTCCGGTGTTGGGTACAGAAAGTCCACCCGTGGCGACGATCACGGCGTCAGCATCGAGCGGATCGGCGCCTTCGCGCTCGACTCGCCATCCTGATGAAACCGGAATTATTCCCGAGACCATCGTATCCATCATCAGTTGCACGCCTTTGCCCGCAGCATAGGCGAGCAAGCCATCGCGCACATCGCGAGCTTTATGTGACGCCGGGAACAGTTTGGACGACTCCACTTCTTCGACAAGCGAAATTCCGAGATCCTGTTCAAAAAACGCCCGTTGCTCGGCCAGCGGCCAGGCACGCACCATCTTGCGCAGCAGGTTGGGAGACGAATCCGTCACGAATCGTGATTCATCCAGTTGCATCGGCAGAACATTGCACCGGCCGCCGCCGCTGATGAGAATCTTTCGGCCGCCGTCGCGGGTGCGTTCGAGCAGCAGCGTTTCGGCACCTGAACGTGCGGCGAAAATCGCTGCCATCGTACCGGCGGCGCCGGCGCCGATGACGATTACGCGGGGCACGTATCGCCGAGTGTGGACCGCAGAGCTTTCAGGAGAGTTGCAGAAGCGGGATGGTCATCCCTTGGTTCCCTTACGGCGCAACTCGTCAATTCGCGCCCGCGCCGCGCGCACCTTGGGTTGCAATTCCGGATCCGCGTCTTTCCAAAGCTCCACGAATTTTTCGTAGTGCTCGAGCGCTTTCACGCTATTGCCTTTTGCGTCGTACAACTCGCCGAGTCGCTTGTGCGAACCGGCAAGATTATCACGACCGGTGATAATTCCCGGGTCCGGCATCGCGAGATAGCGTTCGAATTCGGCTATTGCTGAGTCCGGCTGATTGGCCAAATCCAGCGCCTTCGCGCGCCACGGGCCTATCTGGGCCGGCCCCAAATCGCCTTTGTCGGCAGCGGCAAAGCGCGCTGCGGCATCGACCGGCCGGTTCTCGGCCAACGCGAGCAACCCTTTGGCGACATCATTGTTGCCCGCAATGAGCGAGGCAGTGGAATTCGCACCGTCCTTTTCGTACGACGACTCGTAACCGCGCGCGGCGACCGCATCATGCGTTACTGCTGCGATAGCCAACAATGTTCCCCACGGGCGATCTTGCGGCGCGATAGACTCCATCGGCACTTTTCCGAGCGCTCGGCGCACTGTCGCGGCCGCAGCAGCCATGTCGTTGAGGTAGTAGCTCTGCACCCAAGCGCTGTCGAGCATCACCGACAAACGGGCGACGTGCACTGCGCCCGCCGAAGCTCCATTCGGGTCGGGAATGGACTGTGCGAGGGCCCGCTGACCGTCGCGTAGCCGGCCACGCATCGTCGCCGAGGCCGCCAATGCCGTCGCGGCAGTGGCGCGCGAGTCCGCGCTGTGGACCGTGGCTAGCGCAGTCCGCAATAAAGAATCACCAACGGCGGGCTTGCCTCGCGCAAAGGCAATCGCGGCCTTGGTCGCCAACAGGTCGCCGTGCTGCGGGAATCGCTTCTCGAACGCG
>JANYBD010000001.1 GCA_025360995.1 Gemmatimonadota bacterium | reverse complement strand
TAGCGGCTACTCAACCGGAACGACGCCGGCCGATTGTGAAACTCGGCGGAGCGCAGTGCCTGCATAAACTCCGCGTTGCCCAACCACCCAGGCAGCGCATTGAACACGCGCTCCCACCAGACGGGCATTGCCTGCTTGTTGGTTTCGCCGCCGATCACATAGTCGGCGCCAGCCGTAAACAGACGACTGCTCCCGGTTTGAAATGACGCAGTAGACGAGGCATTGCTGACGGACGTGTTCAGCGAAAGGTTGTTGACGATCGGCCCGATCCAGCTGCCTGTGACGGGCGTAGACCGGCGAATGGTGAGTGCAATATTTGTCGACTGACTCTGCGGTGTGCGCAGCCCTTGCACGCCAGATGCGATAATGTCGGAGTTGGCGACGAACTGTTGCTCACTCACCGAACTGGAGTGATAGATCGACAACGGCATCGACAGACCCAGCCCAGGCAGAAACCGCTCGAGCCGCAGGTTGGTACTGAAATCAATATTGTTCGCACCAACGTTTGTCGGAACTTCACCGAGCTGCCGGAAATTCGGATCGCGGCGCGACCAGTTGATACGGACGTCGCCAACATCGCCCGCCTGAATGCTTACGCCGAGATTTTCCGCATACCCCGGCGTATTGACAACATTTACCAACGTGATGTCGTCCACCCACACTTCGAGCGTATCGCCAATCAGAATATGCGACGGACTCGCGCCAGCACTATCCACCCGCACGATGCCAACCGCCAACTCCTGCACTGATGAAAGATTCGGCGGGCTCACGGTTGGATCGACCGTATAGGCGATATAGCCGTCGGCGCAGGCGGCGAACCGTCGCGACACTTGACCAATTGGCAAAATGCTCTTGGCGATGAGCGCCGAATCGGCGCCGCTGCAGCTCACTGAATCGGGCCGATTTTGCAATGCGGCATTTTGCAGTTTCAGTCGCAATGCCTGCAACTTCCCAAAATCCACGCGGACTTCCGGCAGCCAAGTCGCCTGCCCCGAACCGGAGTTCACCGGTGTGCGGTACGCATAAAAATTATTTACGTCCCGGCCGATCTTGATATAGAAATTCAGCTCGCCGGTCTGGCCCCAGCCGTTGCCGTGACCGCGCGCCCACACGCGAAGCTCTTTGTACGAAAGAAAATTCTGTGGGCCGGCCGAAAAACGGGTATACGCTTCGGCCCGTTCGAACTTCGCCAGTGCCGTCGTGCGCAGGCGCAACGAACGCTCATTAATCACGATACGCTGGTTCTCGAGGCCGCTAAGCTTCTTGTCCGCTTGATCCAACACGCCTGGCGGTGATTCGTAAATCAATCCAGATGTGGAGTCGCGGTCTTGTGTGCCGATCGATCCGGCGATTACGAATCCGGCAGACGTACGATCGCCGCCAATTCCAATGAGCGGACGGTCAGACCGTTTGGTCCACGACGCACCCGTCAGATGAAACTCGGCGATCGGTATTTGCACGAACTCGTTGTCGCCTACCGCCGCACCGGAAATCATCGTCAGCCGCAGCGCCCGCACGCGCCGCACCGACGGGCCACCGTTGATGGTGTCAAATGCCGCACCGAACGGGACGCTTACCTTCACCCAACAGAGTGGCGCTCCGAACCCGCCGAGCGAATCTGCCGCCGACGGGCCGCACGCGCCAACCTGTGAGTAGAGCTTGGGATCGCTGAGATCGATCACATAGCGGAAGAGGCGCTCCTGCTCGCGCTGTGACGAATCGAAGTTGAGAACGTTATCGCCGTCAAGGTCCCACTCATCGAGCCGTCCGTTATTGACCGTGCAGTTCGTTTGCGTGTCGCCGAGTTTGACGATTCGGTTATTTCCGCGCGAACATATTTTGTAGTTATTGATCGTTCCAGACGAATCCGGCGACGCATATAACAACTTTGGAATGACGTCGCCGGGGAGACCGGTGTCATTCTTCTCCTGATTGAATGATCGCGAGAATGGGTCGCGCTCCGACTGCAGCGTATCGCGACCATAAATCGCACGGCCGGCGTACGCCGAGTCGAGGGTTGCGCCATTCTTGCTAACAATCAGCTGCGTTGGCCCGGCGGCGACCGTGTTTTCGGAGACGTCACCGAGGTCGATGACTAAGGTAGAGTTGCGTTTCCGGCGCGCCGAGTTGGTGTCTACCTGGGTCCAGAACTCGACGGCTT
>JANYBD010000033.1 GCA_025360995.1 Gemmatimonadota bacterium | reverse complement strand
GCGCGCACACCCGTCTTATGGGCGGCGTCCGTGGTCCGGATGAACTGGTCATACGAAACCGCGAGTCGGTCCCACAACGCACGAAAACGATCGGCGATTCCGTCCACGAATAGCTGTGGGTCAACGCCTTGGGCAGCGGCCGTTTGCGCAACTTTTTGCCCGTGCTCATCCATCCCGATGAGAAAGTGCACCTTCGCACCGAGCTGGCGATGAAAGCGGGCGATCGCATCGGCGCCGACCTTCTCTAAGGCGTGACCAAAATGTGGTTCGCCATTGGCGTAGTCGATTGCCGTCGTGATATAAAACTTTTTCTGGTCTTCCGACATCAGGTACCGGAGGTAGGCGGAGCCGACGATGGGCCACTATTGCCGGACGCGCCGCCATCCCGTCCACGGCGACCACCGCGGCGGCCCCGACGCCTGCGGCGCCTGCTGCCCTCTGCCGTCTTTCCGTCTTGTTCTTCTGTCCCTTCCGTATCAGAGGGCATGGGAGCGACCGCGTCGGTGGGCGACGATTTCGATGATTCCAAATTAATCGGGGCGGGTGGGCCCGACGGAGCGGGCGCTGCGGGCGCTGTGGGCGCCGCAGTTGCGACCGGTGGTGGGCGACGCGACCGACGATTAGAAGGAGTAGTTGACGGCGCCGGCCGCTGCTGCGGGGGCCGCTGTTGTGCCGGTGGACGTTGACGATTTGGCGGCGGTGTGACGAGTTCCATCTCTTCGGACAGTTCGTCATCACTGTCGGGGATCGCATACTCGGCCGTGGCCAGCGAAATCTCACCGCCGAGTTCCCGATTCAACTGTGCGAGCGGCACGATCCGAGTGTCACCGCTCGGGACACGCATCGTCACCTGCTCGCGGAAAATATCGTTCGAAACGACTTTCTCCTCTCCCAGCGTCGTGACTAATACTTTGCCTTCCTTGGGAAATCGCTTGCGCTGTTGCACATAAAACTCGTGCTCGTAACGCAGACAGCACATCAGGCGGCCACAGGTACCGGAGATTTGGGCGGGGTTCAGCGTAGAGAGGCGCTGATCCTTAGCGATGCTCGACTTCACCGGTCGAAGCTCGGGGAGCCAACTCGCACTGCAGAACTGACGCGCACACCGACCAATGCCATCAAGCCGTCGGGCCTCATCACGCACGCCGATATGCCACATCTGCACGCGCGTGCCGAACATGCCTTCGAGTTGCCGCACGAGCTGGCGAAAATCCACGCGCTTTTCGGCCGTGAAGAAAATGGTGAGCTTTTTGCGATCGAATTGCCATTCGGTGTCCGACACCTTCATGTCTAGCCCTTGGGCGCGGACTTTTTCGATGGCGCGCTTTCGCACGTTGTCTTCGTCGTCCCGCAACTGTTTAGCGCGGACCACTTCGTCCGCTGTTGCAACGCGCAAGACGGTCAGAAGTTTGTCCGGCGACGCCTTGCCGTGCGTGGTGCCGGCTTTGCGATGCGCGGCTGCGTCACCAGTCGAGCGCACGCGGCCGAAATCCTCACTCCGGTCGGCATCCACGATGACCGGCATAGTGCGGACGAGCGGCTCGCCCGTCCACAAATAGAACTCGCGGCGCGCGCCTTTGAATTCCACTTCAACCAGCGTCTCCGAGGGAGCGATCACTTCGGTTTCCGTTTCGATCGCGGTCATTCTTCGAACTGCCCCATGCGCAGGTATTTTTCACGACGACGGCGCACCAGCTTGTCGGGCTTGAGCCGGCGCAGTTCGTCGAGATTCTTGAGTACGTGCTCGCGCAGTGATTGGGCCGCCCGTTCGTGGTCGGCATGCGCGCCGCCCGCCGGTTCGGGAATAATGCCGTCAATCACCCGCAGGTCGAGCAGGTCTTGCGACGTAATCTTCAACGCGCTGGCAGCTTTCTCGCGCATCTCCGGGCTCTTGCCGTCTTTCCATAGAATCGCCGCGCACCCTTCAACCGTAATGACCGAACAGACCGCGTTCTGCATCATCAGAATTCGATCGGCCACTCCCAAGGCGAGCGCACCACCCGAACCGCCCTCACCGATAACCGTCGCGATGATTGGCACGGTGAGCTGACTCATCTCGAGCAGGTTTCTGGCGATCGCTTCGCTCTGACCGCGTTCTTCGGCGCCGAGCCCGGCCCAGGCGCCCGGCGTGTCAATAAAAGTGAGCACGGGAACGTGAAATTTCTCTGCGAGTTTCATAAGCCGGAGCGCCTTCCGGTACCCCTCGGGATGCGGCATCCCGAAATTGCGGTGCAGGTTTTCTTTCGTGTCACGTCCACGCTGTTGCCCGATGACCATGACCGTCTCGCCGTCGAGGCGCGCCCAGCCGCCGACAATGGCCGGGTCGTCGCGATACGCGCGATCGCCGTGGAGTTCAATCCAGTCGGTGAAGGCGAGTCGCAAATAGTCGAGCGTGAACGGGCGCCGTGGGCTACGGGCGACCTGCACCCGCTGAATCGGCGTGAGATTGTCGTAGATCTCTTTGCGCATGGCGTCGAGTCGCTGTTCGAGCGGCACGAGTTCCAGATCCATGCTGATCGCGCGCTCTTCAGCGACGCGTTTAAGTTCGTCGATTTGTTTTTCCAACTCGACGATTGGCTTTTCAAATTCCAGGGCTGAAGTGCCCATCTCAGTTCCCGCGCACGAGGCGCACGCGCTCAGGCCCGAGGAGCGCGCGCAGCTCCAGCAGGGCCGGAGACGCCGGCGAGAGGGTAAGCGACGCGGATCGAAGCGTCGCGCGAGTGCCATCAATTGCATTCCAGCGTACTTCCAACGGTGCCGACCCGGGGTGGGCTTCGACGACGGCGCGGACGTCACGCATGACGTCCCGCGGCAAGGTAAGTTCCGAGGTCAGTTCAATCGCTACCGAGAGCTGTCCGGTGGCGCGCAGCTCGGCGAGCCGCGTAATCGACTCGACAATAAACGTCGGACTCTCGGCATCACGGTCGCGCTTGCCGTACCCACCCTTGAGGAGCACGGGTACGTCGGCCTGTACGCGATCGCCGATTGACGCCCATGCTTCCGGAAAAACCAGCACTTCTGACGCACCGGAAAAATCTTCTACGCCGAGGCGCGCGAACTCGTTTCCACTCTTCTTGGCCACTTGCTTGCGGATTGCCGTGACCACCACCGCCAATGCGATCGGCTGATCCGTCCACGTGCCGAGCTGTGTCACCGTGTGCGTCGCCAGCAGCTCGCACTCGGCGCGGAACGGTTCGAGAGGATGGCCGGAAATATAGAAACCGATGATTTCTTTTTCTTTGGTCAACCGCTCGTGCTCCGACATCGGTGCCACGTTCGGGAGTGTGGCAGAGAACGCCTGCGACTTTTTGTCGGCATCGGGAGCAGACGCACTGCCGAACAAAGACCCCTGACCCACTTCGCGCTCTTGCTGCACGAGCGACGCGTTTTGGATTGCCCCGTCAACGGCGGCGGCGAACTGCGCGCGATGTCCGCCAAGCCCGTCCAACGCTCCGGCATACAGAAGCGCTTCGAATACGCGCTTGTTGCAGATGCGGAGGTCGACGCGTTCCGCGAAATCGTAGAGCGAGGTAAAGGGCTTCACGGACCGGCCGGCAATAATTGATTCGATGGCCGAGCGCCCGACGTTGCGCACGGCACCCAGCCCGAACCGGATCCGGCTGTCGCCGATCACAGTGAATTTGTAATTGCTCTCGTTCACGTCCGGCGGAAGGATTTCTATTCCTAAATCCCGGGCTTCGCTGATGTACTTCACGACGGAATCCGTATCGCCAATGCACGCCGACAGCAGCGCCGACATAAACTCGGCGGGGAAGTGCACTTTCAGATAGGCCGTGTGATAAGACAACACGGAGTACGCCACCGAGTGTGACTTGTTGAAGCCATAACGGCCGAAGGTTTCGATTTGCGCCGAGATGTCGGCGATGATTTTTTTATCGAATCCTTTGGCGATGGCTTTTGAAACGAACTTGTCGAGCTCTTTGCGAATGAGTTCGGCGTCCTTTTTGCCGACGGCTTTTCGGAGGACGTCAGCTTCGGCAAGCGAAATGCCGGCCAGCCGCTGGGCAATACGCATCACCTGTTCCTGGTAGGTGATGACGCCGTACGTCGGCGCGAGAATCTCTTCGAGCTCCGGCAACGCGTATGTGACGGCTTCTTCACCCTTCTTGCGCCGGCAGTACACACGGTGCATTCCGGCGTCGAGCGGGCCGGGCCGCATGAGCGCGTTTGACGCCACCAGATCGTCAAAGCGGTCGGCGCGCATGGAGCGCACCATGTCGGTGGCGAGCGGTGACTCAAACTGGAACACGCCGGCCGTGCGGCCAGCGCGCAGCGCGCGGTACGTTGCTTCGTCGTCGAGCGCCAACGTCGCGAGATCGGGCGCTTCACGGCCGCGCGCCTTGATCATGACAAGCGTGTCGTGAATAATCGTGAGGGTCGTGAGGCCGAGGAAGTCCATCTTGAGCATCCCGGCCTTCTCGAGCGCGTTCATGTCGTACTGCGTGACCACGACGCGTTCATCGCTGCCGTTGCCGGCGCCCTTCGAATCTTGGGTGCAGATCGGTACGTATTCGTCGAGCGGGCCCGGTGCAATCACGACGCCGGCAGCGTGGACGCCAGCGTGCCGAGATAACCCTTCGAGCGCAATGGCGAAGTCGAGCAACTGTTGATGACGGTCGTCGAGCTCGTACAGTTTCCGGATTTCCGGAACTTTCTCGATGGCTTCTTTGACCGTCAGCGAGAAGTTCGGCTGATTCGGCACGAGTTTGGCAATCGCGTCGGTTTCGGCCGGCGAGAATCCGAGTACCCGGCCAACGTCCTTGATGGCCGCGCGGGATTTCAGCGTGCCGAAGGTGATGATCTGGCCGACGCAGTCGCGACCATATTTCGCGCGCACGTATTCAATGACTTCGCCACGGCGCTCTTCACAGAAATCGACGTCGATATCGGGCATCGACACGCGTTCCGGATTCAGAAAGCGTTCAAACAGCAGGTCGAACTTGAGTGGACACACGTCGGTGATACGCGTGGAGTAGGCGACGATCGAACCGGCCGCGGAGCCGCGTCCCGGTCCAACGGGGATGCCCTTTTCGCGCGCCGCCTTGATGAAATCGGCGACAATGAGGAAGTACCCCGCATATCCCGTCTTCGTGATGACATCGAGCTCGAAGTCCAGCCGTTCTTGAACGTTGGCCGGGAGTGGAGTGCCGTACCGTTCTTTGGCGCCGGTCGTGGCGAGCGTCATCAACAGGGCGTTTTCTGACTTCACGCCCTTCGGTAGCGGAAACGACGGGACGTAGAATTTTTTCTCAAATGCGAACCCGGCTTCGTCGGCGATCTTGAGCGTATTCTCGAGTACGTCGGGCCGCTTGCTGAAGTGACTGCGAATTTCCGGTGCGCTTTTGAAATAGAGGCCGCGATCGTACTTCATCCGGTTGTCGTCGAGCCGGTCTTTCTTCAGTCCGATGCAGAGCAGAATATCGTGCGCTTCATGATCTTCTTCGCGCAAAAAGTGCGCATCGTTCGTGGCGATCACCGGCAGGCTCAGCGATTTTGCCAGCTTGAATATTTCGGCGTTTAGCTTCGTCTGCTCGCCGGCCTCGTGGGCTTGCACCTCGAGGTAATAGCGATCCTTAAAGACATCGGCATACCACTCGGCGGCTTCCTTGGCCTTGTCGGCATTACTGCGGAGCAGGTGCGTCGCGACTTCGCCGGCCATGCAGGCACTCGAGACGATGATGCCTTCGCTGTATTTTGCAAGCAACTCGCGATCCATTCGCGGCTTTCCGTAGAAGCCTTCGGTGTAGGCGAGCGACGAGAGTTTAACGAGGTTGCGATAGCCTTGTAGGTCGCGTGCGAGAAGCACGAGATGGTAGTATGAACGGTCGCTGGGCGTGGCGCGTCCGCGGGTCCGGCGATCACCCGGGGCAACGTATGCCTCGATACCGATGATGGGCTTGATGCCCTGCTTTCGCGCCTTTTCCTGGAACTCCCAAGCCGCATGCAGATTGCCATGATCGGTGATGGCCAGGGCTGGTTGCTCGAACTCGACGGCGCGCGCAATCAGATCGTCGATCCGATTGGCGCCATCGAGGAGCGAGTATTCAGAATGGCAGTGCAGGTGTACAAAGGACATTGAGCGGGAAAGTTAGCCGCTGGCGTGCCGGACTGTCAAAGCTATAGTTGTACGCTGGTACACCCTATAAAGCATTTACTGGCAACCACTTGAGCATTTTACCGACGAAATCGCGTAGTTGGCCGGACTTTGGCCGCGCTGTGCCGTTGCTGGCAATTTTGTCAGCGGCGACCGCCGGCTGCCGAAACGAGGTCTTCGTACCCGTCGAAGGCACCTTTCGCCTCACAGTGCAAAGTGGCGATATCCAGTCTGCGCCCGCGGGAAGCGTGCTGCCGCAGCCCTTGGTGGTAAAAGTGATCGATGCCGATGGCGATCCGATCAAAGGCATTCGCGTTGCATTTCAGATTGTGAGTGGTGGGTCTGTTATGCTCGACTCTGTGGGCGTAACGGCGCCGGATGGCACGGCGACCGGGCGGCTCCAGCTTGGAAGTTCGCTCGATACAACGATCGTCAACGTGCATCCCGTATTCGCCAACCAGCGGTCGGTGATGATGCGGGCGGTTGCAACCGCCGCACCGTTGCTGCTCAGTACGTCGGCGACGAACGGAGCAGCCGGGGATACGTTAACGCTGCGGGGGAAGGGGTTCGCAGCACTGACCGCGCCTACGGTATTGTTTGGCACTACGGTGGCACCGCCGCTCGGATCTGTGAGTGACTCGATAATGCGTGTTGTTGTTCCCGCATGCCTAACTGCTGGCGCGACCGAGGTGCGTGTGAGTGCCGGCACTGTGCGAACAAACGCGATACCGATGACGTATGTCATGCGCACCGCGCCGATTGTGCTGGGACTCTTTCAAGGGTTGACAGTTCCAAGCGATCAGTTGGCCGGCTGCCTCACGCTGATTGGCGGCGGCGTCCAGTATCTCGTGGTGCCGCAGTACGCGTCAGTGGGATCTCCGCTGGATGTCATCGATTGGCATATCGGCGCGTCGGCGGCTTCTGCGCCGCCAACGCCTTTGGTCCTGACGCTGCCACCCTCGGAGGCCCAGGGTGCCCGCATGCAGTTTGAATCTTTTCTGCGCGAGACCGAACGGCGGATCGCGCCCCAAGCGCGGGCCGAAGCAACGAGTCGCGCCCGCGATCAGAGCTTCGCAATTGCGGTCGCGGCGCCGCCGCAACTCGGAAGCACACGGGGGTTTAGAGTCGTCGCCGCGCTCGACGGATCGAAATTCACTGACGTGAACGCCAAGTTGAAATACATTGGGCCGCACTTGTTGCTGTACGTCGATTCGACAGGGCGCGGGTTTTCCGATGCCGACAACGCGGCGCTCGGCAAGTTATTTGACACGGATCTGTACCCAGTTGATGTCAATGCGTTTGGCAGCGAATCCGATGTGGATGGCAATGGCCGTGTGATCGTGTTGTTCACGCCAGTGGTCAACGCGCTCGTCAACGCCCAGGATTGCGGACGGACCGGTTACGTCGCCGGATTCTTTTATGGCAATGACCTGCTCACTGGAAACGCGAATTCCAATAAGGCCGAAATTTTTTACGCCTACGTGCCGGATTCGCTCGGCACCTACAGTTGCCCACACACCGCAGCCGCCGTGAAGAGCTTGTTACCGGACACTTATATCCACGAATTGCAGCACATGATTTCATTCAACCAACACGTGCTTGCTCGCGGTGGGAACGTGGAGGAGACATGGCTGAACGAGGGGCTGAGTCATACTGCTGAGGAACTCGGGTCCAAGTTGTACGAGGCAAGGTATCCGGCGCCGTTCGGTCGTCGCTCGCCCATTCAACTCTTCCCGGATTCTGCCGGTCCGTTCATTCAGCCGCAAATGTTAAATGCATACGTGTATCTGAACGCGATCCGTTCGCATTCTGTGACCAGTTATAACAATGGCGGTTCGGTTGAGGAACGCGGCGCGACCTGGCTCTTCCTGCGTTGGCTGGCGGACCAGAAAGGCGAGTCTGTGTTGCGGGCACTCGAGCAAACGTCGAAGACGGGGATCGCCAACGTCGAAGCGCAGTCCGGTGAAACGTTCGGCGCGTTGTTCGGGGATTTTGGTGTATCGCTCTTCACCGATTCGTTAGTCGGCCGGCCGCGATCAGTCATTCCCGCGCGGTATCGGTTCAAGTCCCGCAATCTGCGGCAATTGATGGCCCGGGAAGCAACGATCCAAACCTTTCCCAACCCATTCCCGCTTCCGGTATTCGTTTTCGTCAACGGAAATGGTTTGTCGGCCGATATGCTTCCGGGAACCATGACGCATTCGATCCTGGTGACGAGTGGGTCACCATCTGTCGCCCCGATGGTATCGCTACGATTTGCCCGCAAAGATGGGTCGGCGTTCGCGGTTCCTTTAGCCGCACAAGTGTCCATCTTTCGACTCACGCCATGAGAGCAACCCCTACTTGCATTTCTATTTTGCTTGCCTTGCCGGCCATGGCCGGTGCGCAAAGCACCGGTCAGTCGCGTGCGGCGATTTTTCTCACACTGCCGGCGAGCGCCCGGGCGCTCGCGCTCGGTGACGCTTACGGCGCGATTGCCAACGACGAAGGCGCGCTGTTTTACAATCCCGCACAGCTTGCTCAGGTGCGCAGTGTGACCGGCGGCGGATCACTGCAGCGGTACATCGCCGAAACGACGCTGGGCGCATTCGCCGTTGCCGCACCGATTGGTCGTGGCACCGTAGCTGTCGGCATGCAGCTTCTCGACTATGGCAGTGCGGACGAGTTTGTGCCACTGGACGGTAGCGCCGGACAACAGGGCGCACCCACCGGTGGCCGAGTGTCGGCGCAAGATCTCGCTCTGATGGTTGGCTACGGCATGGCATTCGGTGACCGACACGCGCTGCGTGCTGGTGTGACGGTCAAATATGCGCGGCAACATGTTGCGAACTATTCCGGCGGCGCGGCCGCCGCCGATGTTGGTGTTGCCTATTCTCTTCGCAATGGATGGGAGTTGGCTGGAGCCATGCAGCAACTTGGACCAAATCTCACGCTGGCGTCCGTGACGGCACAATTGCCGTGGACGTGGCGCGTTGATGCGGCATCGCCGGTCCTGCGGGGCAATCGCTATACACTTCGCGGCATGGTCGAAGCGCGGCAATGGAGTGGCGGGCTGGCCACCGGTGTACTGGCCACTGAGGGAACGTGGCGCGATGGAACGACCGGTGCGGTGCTGGCGGCGCGCGCCGGCTATGCAGTGCGCGGCAGCGGTGATGACCGGTCGCCGCTGACACTTGGCGGTGGCGTAACGCTCGGCCGGTTCACCGTTGATTATGCCTATGAAGGGTTTGAATTGCTTGGCGGCGCAACGCATCGCGTCGGCATTCGCTACGCGGCGCCGCGCGTGGTGACGGCCCGCTGAGGCGGCGGCTCGTGCGTGTACGCTGGGGAGGCATCGGGTTCGTGCTGTTGGCGATCATCGGCGGCATTGCGCTCGTTACCGCCATCACGCCGGTGGGACGTTACCTGGTGCAAGGTGCGATTGCCGAAGCAAAAATTTTGTGGCATCGCCGGTCAATCGCCGAGCTCGCGGCCAACAGCGGCACGACGCCGATCGTGCGGGCCAAGCTGCAGTTGGTGCTCGACGCGCGACGATTCGCGGTCGATTCGCTCGGGCTGCCGGCGAAAGATGCCTTCACGAAATTCACGCAACTTGATCACGACACGTTGGTCCTGGTACTCTCAGGTGCGTATCGCGATGCGATGCGTCCGGTGACTTGGTGGTTCCCCGTGGTTGGCCGCGTGCCGTACAAAGGCTTCTTCGATTTTGCACTCGCACAGCGGTCAGAAAAAGAGCTCGCGGCGCAGGGATTCGACACGTATTTACGGCCATCGCCGGCATTCAGTACGCTCGGCTTCTTCAATGATCCGCTGCTTTCGACGACGTTGGGAAGCGATTCGATTGAAATTGTGAACACCGTGATTCACGAGCTGACGCACAATCGCTATTACGCAAACGGGCAGGCGGTGTTCAACGAAAGCTTTGCGAGTTTCGTGGGCGCACGTGGCGCCGTCCAATTTTTCGCGTCCCGCGGCGACACGGCAAACGCGCGGCGTGCGACGGATCGCTGGGATGATGAATTACTGTTGGGTGCCGTGTGGTATAGAACATTTCACACACTCGACTCGATATTTGCGGCGCATCCCGGTGATTCGGTGCGGGTGCTGCGTCTCGCGGCCCGCGATTCGATTTACGCGCAGACGCGGAAACAACTGGTGGACTCGATTGGCCCTCGACTCAAGTCCATCGATCCGCGATATGCGTCACGCGTACGACTCGACAATGCCGCGTTGCTGGCACGGCGCATTTACGCAACCGGGCTGGACGATTTTGAGGTCGTGTGGGTGCGCGAAGGGCGCAACCTCAAGCGGGCGCTCGAGGCGATCATCGCGACCGCGCGCTAGGCAGCACCGAACCGGCCGCGCAGCAGTGCGCGCAGGTCAATCTCCGGCCGGGTGCCGGCGTCCGGCGATACGGGCGCCCCATCATTTTTTTCCACCACGACGCGCTGCATTTTCTCGCGGACACCGCGGTCGAGAAAACGCGACAGCTGGTCGATGGAATAGTCAGCGCCACGTCGCGTATCGTACACGTTGAGCGGGTAGGTGACGAACAGATGATTTCGTGCTCGTGTGAGCGCCACATATAACAATCGACGCTCCTCTTCGATTTGCTCTGCGCTCCCAAGGGCACGCGACATCGGGAACCAACCATCCACCGCCCAAATGACGAACACCGCGTCCCACTCGCGTCCTTTGGAACTGTGCGCGGTACTCAAGACCAGCACATCATCTTCGGATCCTGAACCGAAGCCGAGGTCTTGCGTGGCCTGAGGCGGTTCGAGTGCGAGGGCAGAAAGGAAAGCGGCGCGATTCGGATACCCGCCGGCAATCGTTTGCAATTGATCGAGATCCGCCAGGCGTGGCTCAACGCGATCGTAGCGTTCACGCAGGATGTCGTCGTAGAGCCGCCGCACACGGGCGATTTCGTGGGATACGATGCCATCGCCTTCGGTCGGATGCGACCGAAGCGCGTCGAGCAGCTGCACGAGCGCGGTGTGGGCGGCGCGGGCTCGCGGCGGCGGTTCATAGCTGGCGAATGCATCGGCGCTCCACATCAGGAGCGACATCGCATCGATCGCGCCCCGGGCGGTAATGTCTCCGATCCCGGGCATCAACAGGAGCAGGCGGTACCAGCTCACTTCGTCGCGGGGGTTTTCGAGAACCCGGAGGAACGCCAACACGTCCTTCACGTGCGCGGCCTCGAGGAACTTCAGTCCGCCCCATTTCTCAAACGGGATGTTTCGCGCCGTGAGTTCAATTTCGAGATCGGCACTCATATAGCCGGCCCGAAAGAGCACGGCTATCTCGCGGAGTGGGGTGCCCTCCTCATGCAATTCGAGAATTCGATCGACCACGAAGCGCGTCTGAAAACTTTCGTCGTGCGCGGTGACGAGCCACGGTTTTTCGCCGCCGGTGCGTTTGGTGAACAAATTCTTTGTGTAGCGCTCTTCGGCGCGCGAGATCAGCGTGTTCGTGACGTCGAGAATCGGCTGGGTCGAGCGGTAGTTTTCCTCCAGCGGTACAATGACCGTGCCTTCGTACTGCGCCGGAAAGTCGAGAATATTGCGGATCGTTGCGCCGCGGAATGAATAAATGCTCTGCGCATCGTCGCCGACGACCGTGAGATTGCGGTGCGCCCGGCACATTCCCCGAAGTATTCGCGCCTGCAAATGGTTGGTGTCCTGATATTCGTCCACCAAAATGTGATCGTACATTCCACTGATCCGTTCGGCGAGCGGTCCGTTGGACTCGACCAGCAGCGCCCAGAAGAGCAGCAGGTCGTCGTAATCCACGAGGTTTCGATCAATCTTTCGCGCCGTGTAATCGGCGAAGACTTTTGCAAACCCCTCTTCGTATTCGCGAAATTGCGGGTACTCTTCGCTGAGAATCGCCGGAACGGGAATCTCGGTGTTGACGTGCCGCGAATACACGTGATGCAGCGTTTCTTTTTTGGGGAATCGTTTTTTCTTATCGCCGAGCCCGAGTGAAGCCCGGGAGAGCTGCATCAGGTCTTCGGCATCGCCCTGATCCATGATGGTGAAATCGGACGGAAGTCCTGCTTCGGCGCCGAAGCGTCGGAGCAAGCGATGCGCCGTCGCGTGAAATGTCCCGCCGTGCACCCCACGGCTGGCACTCCCGACGAGCCGCTCGGCGCGAGCGAGCATTTCCTGGGCGGCGCGACGGGTAAATGTGAGGACGAGAATTCGCTCCGGCCGGACGCCGCGTTCAATGAGGTGCGCGACGCGGCTGACGAGCGTACGAGTTTTTCCCGTCCCTGCGCCGGCAATGATGAGGAGCGGACCGTCGGGGTGCGTCGCAGCGCGGGACTGCGCTTCGTTGAGCTCACCGGCGAGCGTGTTCGCGTGCCGCGGCTCCACTTCGCGGGGCCGCTCTGGGTAGACGCGCGCGTCGTCCGGCATAGCCGAAATATAGCGAACGGCGACCTGCCCTCGCCCTCCCGTGTTCCGCGGTGCGATATTGTGCGCGTGAACAACATCAAGCGGTCACTGTTTGAACGCGATCCCCGATCCATCGCGCTCGTGGTGCTGGCCGTGGGAATGCTTCTGCGATTCGTCCTGGCGGCTAGCGTTGGCTTGGGCGTGGACGAATCGTATGCAGTCGCGGTGGCCCGGCAGTGGTCGTGGTCGTATTTCGATCATCCGCCGCTCCATTTTTGGCTCGCCGGCGCAATTGCAAAGCTCGCTGCCAGCGAGTCGGGCGCGGTGGTGCGATTGCCATTTGTGCTGTGTTTCGCCGGCACGACGTGGCTGACGTATCGGATCGGCAGCCGATTTTTCGGCGAGCGCTCCGGAGCACTCGCCGCGGTCATACTCAATGTGTCGGCCGTGTTCAGTCTCAGCACTGGCGGCTGGGTGCTCCCGGACGGACCGCTGATGTTGCTGATGCTCGCGGCCGTATATGTGATTTCCGGCATTCTCTTTGAGGAACAGCGCCACTCCGGTCCGCTGGGCGATTGGCCGGTGACGATGCGCTGGCTGACCGCCGGGTTGATCACCGGGCTGGCCATGCTTGCGAAATATCACGGCATTTTTGTTCTCGCCGGGACATTTCTTTTCTTATTGACTAGCGCACCACATAGAAAATGGCTGCGCCATCCGGGGCCGTACCTCGGCACATTTGTCGCGTTCGCCTGTTTCACACCGGTATTGTTTTGGAATTCTGAGCATCAATGGGTGTCGTTCGCGTTTCAGGGAGGGCGAGCGACTGGGCAAGGAATTCATCTTCCGGCCATGCTCACCAACATCGCTGGCCAGGCGGCGTGGGTGCTGCCCTGGATCTGGTTGCCATTGGTTGTTGTGCTCTGGTCTGCCATTCGCGGCGGACCGCGTGATGCCGCGCGTTGGTTCTTTGTTTGTCTCGGACTAGGGCCGATCGCCGCGTTTACGCTCATCGCGTTACACGGTGATGTCGGACTTCCGCATTGGCAAGCGCCGGGATATCTGATGCTTTTTCCGTTGCTCGGCGCGGCTGTAGCGACGCGCATTGAACAACGGGATCGTATCACGCAGCGATGGCTGTCGGCGAGCATCGTGGGCTATGTCGCGCTGGTGCTGATACTCGTCACACATGCGGCAACTGGTTGGCTGGGCCGGGTGGTGCCTTCCGCATTTGCGAAAGGCGATCCAAGCTCCGATCTCAGAACCTGGAGCGCACTCCGGCCGGCACTCGACTCACTCGGATTGCTGACGCCCGGTGGGTTTGTCGCAGCACCAAGCTGGATTCAGGCGGGAGAAGCATCCGTTGCCCTTGGTCCCGACATTCCGGTGCTCTGCTTGTGCTCCGATCCACATCATTTCTACTACCTACAAGACGACCGCGCGTTTCTTGGCCACGATGCGTTGATCGTAAAGAAGCTCAGGCCCGGCGACAATGTGGCTTCACTTTTTGCACCGTACTTTGACAGCATAGAGACGGTCGCGATGGTGCCCGTGCTTCGGAATCATCGGGCGCTCTTTGAAATCGGTGTGTATCGCGCCCGACACTTTCGCGCCGTCTACCCAACCGCGCAACCGCGCTAACTAACGCGGATCGCCTCGAAAGCGCCAGAACATCAGCGCGCCGCGGTTGACGGCGAGTAAACGCCGCTCTGCGGGCGATCTGCCTTCGGCGAGTAGCACGGCCAGGTCGGCGAGAAATGCCTGATTTCCAAATAGCGTGTGACCGAGCACGTCGGCCCGAACGCGAGATGCATCAATAGTATCCATGCCGCGCACGACCGTAAGCGAATCGCCCCCAAGGCCGAGTCGCCAGACGCCATTGAGCGACCGCGATGCGCGAAGGGCTTCGTCGTCCGTGGACGCATAGAGCGTCACGCGTCCGGCCCGGTTCGTCAGCGCTGGCAGAATCTCGCGACGAAACACACGCGCATCGATGTCGGGGGCGGCAAATACGACCTGATTAAAGCGCGGCAATGAATCCGTAGCCGTCATGAGGGAGAGCGACTTGGCGATTACCTCGGAGCCCATCGAATGACCGAGCAAGTTGACGTGATCGGGCAGTGCGGCGTGCAGCGGTCCGTTGAGCAAGCGGAGTAAGTGAAAGCCCGAGTTCCGTGCCGTCTGCTGATCGCGGACGTACGAACTCACCGATGCCGCTGACGGCCATGAAAATACCAACACCGTGCCGTCGAAGTTGATATCGGCCGCAACCTGTGCGGCGC
>JANYBD010000015.1 GCA_025360995.1 Gemmatimonadota bacterium | reverse complement strand
GCAGATATATGCCCCCGCGCCTTTGTGCACGTAGACGTTGACCGTCTTTCCTGTGCCCATCGCGTTCGAGCCGAGAATCCCGGCGGCGTACGCTTCCTTGAGCGCCGCCTCCATCCACATGATGGGCTCCGTGAATTCGCCACGAATATAGATGTAGGCGGTTTCGGCGCCGATCGCGTAGGCGCCCAGCGCACAGCCTTCCAGCAAGGCGTGCGGCGTCCAACGCATAATCTCACGGTCCTTGAACGTGCCGGGTTCTGATTCGTCGGCGTTACAGCACAGGTAATGCGGCTTTCCATCGCCGGGCTTCATAAACGACCATTTCATTCCAGTCGGGAATCCGGCACCACCGCGGCCGCGGAGCCCGGACGCTTTCAAAACATCAACAATGCCGGACGGCTCCATCTGCAGCGCCATCTCGAGGCCACGATATCCGCCGCGCTTTTTCCATCCATCGAGTGTGCGCGCTTCGGTATCGCCGAAATACTTCGAGAGCACAGCGGTCTCTCGTGGATGCGACTTATGCGGATACCCCATTATTTCAACCCTGCAAGAATCGTGGGGACTTTATCCGGCGTGACGTTTTCAATTGTGTTGAGATTGATTTGCACAGGCGTTGCGAAACCGCATGCTCCAAGGCATTCGACCTCGATCACCGTGTATTTGCCATCGGAAGAAGTGATGCCGAGCTCATGGCAACCCGTGTGCTTGAGAAATGCGTCGACCACTTTGTCGGCGCCCTGGCACAGGCACGGCGACGTGGTGCACACCTGAATAAAATGCTTCCCGACCGGATGCAGATGATACATCGTGTAGAAGGTCGCCACGCCGCGGACGTAGGCGGCCGTAAGATCGAGTTTGGCGGCGACCTCGGAGATTCCTTCTTCCGGCACCCACCCGTGCGCTTCTTGCACCATCCATAGTGCGGGTAACAGCGCCGCCATTTTGGTGGGATAGCGCTGCATCAACGTTGCGAGTTGCACGCCGCGTTCGCCGACAAACACTGAAGAATAGGGAGCCAAATCTGTATGCGGACTCTGTTGGGTCATCGATCTATCTCACCCATGACGATATCAATAGATGCGTTAATGGCGATCACGTCGGAGAGGAGGTGCCCTTCCACCATTTTTGGAATCGCCGAGAGATTTACGAAACTCGGCGGGCGTATTCTCCACCGGACCGGCTTGGCGGTGCCGTCTGAAACGAAGTAATACCCCTTTTCGCCCTTCGGGCTCTCTACTGGCACGTAGCACTCGCCGGCGGGCGGTCGCGGACCTTCCATCACATTCTTGAAATGATGGATCATCGATTCCATTTCACTCGTCGCTTTGGTTTTCGGCGGGAGTATGATGCGCGGGTCGTCGATGTTCACCGGGCCGTCCGGCAAACGCTTGACGGCCTGCTCGAGAATCCGCACGGATTGACGAAGCTCCTCGACACGGACGAGAAAGCGGTCATACACATCGCCATTCGTGCCGACCGGAACGTCAAAATCGTACGTCTCGTAGTCGAGATACGGGAAGTCTTTGCGCACGTCATAATCCACGCCTGACGCGCGGAGCAACGGACCGGACAATCCGTAGTTGATCGCTTCATCAGGGGACATCACACCAAGGCCAATCGTGCGTCCGACCCAAATCGCATTTTTCGTGAGCATGCGGTCGCACTGATCGATCGTGTTCGGAAAGGTGCGAATAAAGCCTTGCAACCCTTCCAGCCACTTGTCGGGAATGTCGGCCGCCATTCCGCCAACGCGTGTGGACGAGGTGGTGAGTCGGCCGCCGGTCCACCCCTCGAGCAAGTTGTAAATATTTTCGCGCTCTTGGAACGACCAGAGAAACGGCGTAAATGCGCCGATATCAATACAGGTGGTTCCGAGCCATACGAGATGGCTCGCAATGCGGGAGAGTTCGGAGCCGATCACCCGCAACACTTTGCAACGTTCGGTGATTTCAATTCCGAACAACCGTTCGGCACCCAACGCGAAGGCAATGTTATTGCCCATCGAGTTGAGATAGTCTTCGCGGTCTGTCCACGGGATGATCTGATTGTACTGGCGGTACTCACCGATTTTTTCGAAGCCGCAGTGCAGGTACCCGACGTGCGGAATGCAGCGCACGATCGTCTCGCCTTCCATTTCCAGTACGAGTCGCAACACGCCGTGCGTTGCCGGATGTTGCGGGCCGATATTGATGAGCATGTGTTCGTCGTCCATGCCCGGCTCGAGTGCGGGCGGCGCTTCATACGCGACAGCAGACCCATTGCTCGTGACGAGTGGCACCCGCTGCGGGCGACCCTGACGGTCCATCCCGGTCGTGGACAGTTCTACTTCGACAGTACGTTTGGTCGCCACGATTATTCCCCCACCTTCTCGCCGCCGGTCAGGCGGGCGCGCATGTCGAGCGGGAGTTCGTGGAAGGCGTCGAGCACCGAGAGCTCTTCCATGGAATAGCGGGCTTCCGGATTGGCCGCGAGCGCCTGGACGAGCTGCTCGGAGCGGCTGAAGCGGCCACGCATCGGGAAATCTTTGCGCAATGGGAACCCTTCTTTGTACTGCTCCCACATCAGAATGCGACGCAGATCCGGGTGGCCGTTGAATTTAATGCCAAACATGTCATAACACTCACGCTCGAGCCAATCGGCACCCTTGTAGATGTCCCACACACTTGGTGCTTCGAGCGGAACACCTTTTGTCAGGTGAATTTTTATTCTGAGGAAACGCCGGTATTTGAGCGAACGTAAATGCCAAACGACTTCGAGCGGCTGTTCGTGATCGCGAAACTCGACCGCAGTGACGTCGGAGAGATATTCATACGCTTGGCCCGGATCATCGTGGAGCCACTGGATAATATCGTGGACTCTGGCGCTATCCACGATGAGCGTTGTCTCGCCGCAAACGACTTCACAGCGCTTCACGGCTTCGGCGAATTTCGTTTTGATTGCCGCAGCGCTCGGATTTTCCGTGCCGCCGCGGTTCGGAACATTGCGCGGCGTGACCGGCGCAACATCCGAGCCAGCGCCGGACTGCACAATCGTGAACCTGTTCGCTTTGTCAGCCAGCTCTTGCGTAGAACTCACTGACTCGACCTCGTCTGATTGACGGAGTTGCCGAATGG
>JANYBD010000293.1 GCA_025360995.1 Gemmatimonadota bacterium | reverse complement strand
TGTGGATAGTGGAAGGGAAGATCTGCGCGTATGTTACGGCCACGTTCTGCGCCGCACCAGCCGCAGTGAAAACGCCCGCACCGCCATGGACAACTCACTCACCCTCGCCCGCCACTTTGCCCGCCTCGTCTGGCTCCTGATTCACGAGAGCCAGTCGGTCAACGAGCAGAAGGTCGCGTTGCGTGCCGTTGCCTTTGTGTCGCGGGAAATGTCGGTTCGCCTCGGATTGAAGGAAGGGCGTCTGGCGGTGAACATGCTGGTCATGCCGCAGGTGCTCACCGGTGTACAAGAGCTTGCCGAGCGAATGGTGGTGCACACGATCAGCGAAATCGAAATCGACGAGCAGGCCAAGCCGGCCGAATTGCTGGCCCTCGCCCGTCTGCTTTCGATCGGCGCGGCAAGCACTAGCGACGCGGCCGATTTCGCGCAGAAGCTTTCACAGTTGGAGGGAGTCACTGTCCATGTGCGGCTGGCGGAAGTCAGCGTCCCGGCGCCGGTGCGCACCAGTGACGGCGTGGCCGCCGCCGACGCGGTTCCCGCCCCGGATGAAAATCGCCTCACCCAGCTGTTCGCAAAACTGTCTGCGGCAACGGACTCCATCGGCACGAACGCGGTACTCGAAGAGATCGGATTTGTCATGGAACAGTCCACGCGCGAAGGACGAATTTCCGACAGTGCCGATATTTTTACGGAGTTGCTCGATCGCGAATCACGCATCAGTGACCCCGAGCTGCGCCGCGTGTATCTCGTGATGGTCCGCCGCTTCACCAAGTCGGTCTACCTGCGTCCGATTGCCGCACTCCTGGGATCATCTCCGGAGCGCGCCAAGCAAATCGAACGCGTGCTGCAGCGCTGTGGTCAGGATGGCGTCGACGCCGTGGTCGACCAATACATCGGCGCGTCGGCGTTGTCGGTGCGGCGACTATTTCGCGAGGTACTCTTCCGGATGACGGCCGCCGTGGATGCGCTCGTCCAGATGCTCAATGATCCGCGCTGGCATGTCGTGCGTCAGGCGGCGGAGTTTCTCGGCGATCTCCGGGCGCAGGATGCCGAGTTCGCGCTCGCCGATCAGCTACGTCATCAAGACGTGCGGGTGCGTCGCGCCGTGACGCGGGCGCTAGCGCGCAGCGACTCGGCATTTTCTCTGGATGCGCTGTCTCGCGCGATTGTCGACGAGGCGGCAGCCGTTCGTCTCGAGGCCGTGGCGGCACTCGCAGCACGCAAGGGTGTTCGCGCTGCGACACTGCTTTCGCAGGCGATCGATGATGAGAATGATCAGGAAGTGCAGTACGCCATTCTTGGCGGACTTGGACGCGTCGGATCGCCGGATGCGGTGCAGAAACTCGTCAAAGCCGCCGAAGCCGCGAGTGGACTGTTCAAGTCAAAGAAAAACACCGGGCTCCGCGCTGCTGCAGTTCAGGCGCTTGCCGACGCGCGCACACCGGCGGCGTTGCAAGCGTTGCAAGCGTTGGCCGGGGATAAAGAGCGCGAGGTGCGCGACGCCGTCACGCGCGCCCTTCAGTCCTCCCGTTCCAGCGCCGCGTAAATTCGATCGCGGCCGTCACCACACATTCTCCACGGAGTTACACTGATGCTCGTGTTCATCGCCATCGGACTGCTGGCCGGATTGCTGTCAGGCGTTCTTGGCATCGGCGGCGGTATTGTCATCGTGCCTTCCCTTGTATTTTTTGCGAAGATGTCCCAGAAAAGCGCTGTGGGCACCTCGCTCGGCGCGATGCTGTTGCCAGTTGGCGCACTTGGTGTGTGGGCGTACTGGCGCGACGGTCACGTGGACATCAAGGGCGCGCTGTTGATCTCGGCTGGCATCTTCGTTGGCGCGTATGGTGGCGCGGCGTTCGCCCGTTCTGTCTCTGAGGGCGCGCTGAAGAAAGGGTTTGCGGTATTGCTGGTGATTGTGGCTACGCGGATGTGGGTCACCTCATAACGGCACTTTGGACGGATGGGTTGCTGGGTACGCATTCGCTAGGCCTACGGGGCGGGCGGTGGGCAGCGTACTGCACGGGCGAGTGATGAGTTGATTGGCGCAAATAGAGAAGGATTAAAGATGCGTGCCATCACTTCGATGCCATCAATCAGTCGTGGCCCGGGGCGACTGGTCAGTGCGTTTGCATCGAGTGCCCACACCGTCTGCGTCTGCAACCAGCCCCATTCCGGCAATGCGATGAGTCGCCGTGCCTCGGCTACCGCGCGATCGAGACCATAGCCGCACGGCGCGATCAGCACGATCTCCGGATCGGCGGCAATGACCGTGTCGAGCGTGACAACCTTCGAGTGTTCGCCAGCCGTGGCGAGCACATCAATGCCGCCAGCGCGGTGGACCATCTCTGGCACCCAATGACCGCCTGCAAAGATCGGGTCGCCCCACTCAATGACCGCGACCCGGGGACGCGGCGCGCGCGCGGCGCTCAACGTGTCGTGAATGGCGCGCAACCGGTCACGAAAGCCGGCAATTAATTCTTCGGCCGCACTGCCGAGTTGTAAGGCGGCTCCAACCAAAGCGATGTCAGCGAACACGGCGTCAAGTGATGTCGCGGAAAGCGAGATCACGCGAGGTTCAGGTGTGAGACGCGACGCGAGGGCGCGAACGTCGGTTTCCATTACTGCGCAGACTTCACACAGCGCTTGAGTAATAATGAGGTCGGGGCGAAGCGCGGCGATGGCCGTCTCGCGAAGGGTATATAGAGGCAGTCCTTGGCCGGTGATTTCACGGACTTGTGCGTCGATCGCGGCCGGCGCGGCCAATGAATTGATCGCGCATTCGGTTACGCGATCACGTGATCGTATGGTGGCAGGAAAATCGCATTCATGCGTAATGCCGACGAGTTGATCACCGGCGCCAAGGGCGGCGACGATTTCAGTCGCCGACGGCAGCAGCGACAGGACGCGAGGTTGGGCCGTCACTTCGCCTCGTAAACGGCGCGCCCTCCCACCCACGTGGATACTACGCGCGTGCGCAGCACCTGCTCCGGACTGACTCGCATGATGTCCTGGTCAAGCACTACAAAATCCGCATATTTGCCGGGCGAGAGCGAACCGAGCTCTTTCTCCTGAAAACCCGCGTATGCCGGCCAGATCGTGATCGACTTGAGCGCTTCATCACGCGACATGCGCTGTTCGGGATGCCATCCGGTGGGCGGCCAGTTTTCGGCATCCTGTCGCGTGAATGCCGCGTGAAAGGAAATAAGCGGATTCACCTGTTCCACCGGGAAATCGCTGCCATTTGGAATCACGACGCCGGCATCGAGCAGCGATCGCCACGCGTACGTCCCAAGCAGCCGTCCCTCGCCGAGCCGGTTGCCCGCCCAATACATATCGCTTGTTTGATGACTCGCTTGCATAGATGGTATCACCCCGAGTTTGGCGAATCGCGGAATGTCATCGTGATGCAGGATCTGTGCGTGTTCAATTCGAAAACGGTGATCGGCCGTTGGAGCCGCGGTGAGTGCCGCTTCGTATGCGTCCAGCACAATCCGGTTCGCGCGATCGCCGATGGCGTGCGTGTTCACCTGAAATCCGTTCTTCAGCGCTTTGATCGCGATATCCTGGATGAACGATGGATCGGTGACGATCAGGCCATTGTTCTTTGCGTCGTCGCTGTAGGGTTCGAGCAACGCGGCGCCGCGCGAGCCGAGTGCGCCGTCCGCGTACATCTTGATACTGCGTACCCAGAGGGTGCCGCCATACAGTCCGCTTTGCGGACCGCGCTGGAACCAGCGATCAAGTACGGCCGATTCTGATCGGCCGCCGCTGATCATGGCGTACAGCCGAAAGTTCAATTGCGATGCTTTGCCGAGTTCCTCGTAAATGTCCAGCACTTCCGGACTGGCGCCGGCATCGTGGACACCGGTGAGCCCCCATCGCTGCGCTTCGGCTATCGCCGCTTGCACCTGCCCCTTGAGCGCAGCGCGCGTCAGGCCAGGAACGACTCGGCCTATTAATCCCTGCGCGTTGTCGACGAACACACCAGACGGTGTTCCGTCGGAAGTGCGCTCGACATGTCCACCGTTCGGATCTTTGGTCGCAGCGCTCAGTCCGGCCGCATCCATCGCTCGCTTGTTCGCCAGCGTTGCGTGCCCATCAATCCGCCCAAGCGCAACCGGATTATTCGGGATGGCCGCCGAAAGTTTATCGTGGGTTGGGAACCGCGTGTCCGCCCAGCGATTCTGATCCCAGCCGTGGCCGGTGATCCATTCTCCCGGCGCGGAAGTTTTGGCTTTCGCGACCATGCGGGCGATGATTTCGTCGTAGCTGGCCGCGCCGGTCAGGTCGACAACGGCGAGCGTATTTCCAAGACTCGCTACGTGCCCATGGGCGTCCACCATTCCGGGAATTACGGTCCGGCCACCGACATCCACGACGCGCGTTTGCGCGCCCTTTAGCGTGAGCGCGCCGCGTGCATCACCGACGAACACGACTCGGCCGCCTCGCACGGCCATCGCCTGGGCCAGCGGGTGCGCGTCGTCAACTGTATAGATGCGCGCGTTGGTGACGATAAGATCGGCCGGTGTTTGTTGTGCGAATACCGGCGCGGCGACGACGAGGGCGGCGAAAATATGGCGCGTACGCATGTGCAAAGTTTTGGAATGAGTGTGGTGGAACGTGATGCGTCAGGCGGGCTCGGGCGCCGAGCCACCGTCTTCGAGTGGAACGGTGCCGCCAAGATCTCGGAAGATCACGATGGAGCCGCCGTGCAAAGCGATATCGCCAAGCGCGCGCTCGTCGGGCAATAGGATAGCGTGGGCCAGCCCGAGGAAGCGGCCGGACGCGGAAACGAAATCGCTCATGCGTTGCTGCGTGGCCGCCGACACCGATCCCCGAAGTGTCTTGCCGCCCACCAACACAACCTCGACCTGACGTTCCTCGATCGCCGCCGTCGCACCACCCGCAATCTGCACGTTGCCATCCGGTGCCGATGCGAGTATCACGTGGTCCGACTGCACGATCATATATCCCGAGGCCTCGTCGAGTTTCGGACGTCGCGCCCGCGTCAGGTTCATCCACCCGCCGCGACGACTGTTGAGGTAGCTCACCAGCGTCTGCTCCTCGCCGATCTGTATCTGACCTTCAATCATGGTGCCGTCGCGCATCACGAGGTGCAGCCGGCGAGGTTGCGCAGATCGAAGTCGTGCGGTGATCTGAGGTGAGGTCATTGAGGACGCCTGGCCACGCGGTAGAGGGGAACGGCGAGCAACAACACATACAGTGCCACTGCGACCATGGGATTCTCGGTGATGGCCGTCACGCCGGGCCCCGCCCAATGCCCGACCGCGATTTTGTCATCCCAACGCAACGCCTGCAGCGCCGCGACTCCGACACCGAGAATTGCACCGCCGGCAATTAAACCGGACGAGAACAAAACGCCCGGTCCGGAATCACCCTGGTTGTTTTCCTGTTCCGGCGTCGAACTCTTCCGTTCAACCAACCAGCGCACCATTCCACCAACGAAAATTGTTGCCGATGTGGAAATCGGGAGATAGGTGCCAACCGCGACGGCGAGCGATGGCAATCCGAGCAACTCCATCACAATAGCAATCGAAGCGCCAATTAGAATGAGGCCCCACGGCAACTTCTGGGTCAGAATACCGTCCACCACCAGCGCCATAATCTGGGCCTTCGGAGAGTCAAGTTTCTCGACCGTGCGGCCGCTCACGTCATCGTGTGGCTCGCGACCGCCAATCCCGGGATCCACGAGATACTTGATGGCGCCGGCCTGGTCGACGAGGTAGCGGCCAGCCGGCGCATCGCCTTTGCGTTCGAAGAGTTGCGCCATCCGGAGTTCCGTCGGCGTTCCGCCCTTCGGTTCCAGTTTTACCATTTCGGTGGAAATCGCATCAGCGGTAATTCCCGGGTACTGCCGTGCAACGTATGTCGTGCCCGCCGAGTTCAAAAACGCAATCATTCCGCCAATGACCAACGCGGACGTGGTGACGCCAAAGAGCAATCCTATTTGTTGCCGGTAAGGCGTTGCGCCGACGAGAAATCCGGTCTTGAGGTCCTGTGACGTTGCAGCTCCGACTGCCGCCGCGACACAAACCACGCCGCCGATCGACAGCGCGAGTACGCGATGCTCTATTCCGGTCCACCCGACCGCAAGAAAAATGAGCGACGTCATCAGTACCGCTGCGACGGTCATTCCGGAAATCGGATTCGAGCTGGCGCCGATCTGTCCGCAAATGCGGCTTGAGACGCTCACAAACAAAAAGGCAAACACAATCGCGAGTACCGCTCCCGCGGCGTTAATACCGATCTGCGGCAGGGCGACCATCGCGATCCCCAACGCGATGACTCCGCCGACGACATATATCATCGGGATCTCGCGCTCCGTGCGCGGGACACTCGCGCCACCACCGACCCCGCGCATATCGCTAAAGCCTGCGACCATCGCTTGCCCAATCATTGGTAATGCCCGGGCGAGGGAAATCAGCCCTGCGGCAGTCACGGCGCCGGCACCGATATAGAACACATAGTTCCCGCGCACCTGCATCGGCGTCATATCGGATATCAGCATCGTCGCCGGAAACATCGGTGCGGTGAGTTGCGCGCCGAACAACTTGATTGCCGGGATCAGTACAAAAAACGACAGCACGCCACCGGCAAACAGATACCCGCCCACCTTCGGGCCAATGATATATCCGACACCGGTAAGTTCCGGGCTCACTTCGGCGCGAATCTCACCGATCAGCTCGGTCTTCCCGGTCGGCAATGTGCGCGCAAGTATCCGAGCCGGTACTTCCTGCCAGAGATGTACACCGGCATTCATAAACTTGTAGAGTGCACCGAGCCCAAATCCGAGGAACACCGTTTTTGCCTGCACGCCGCGCTCTTCGCCAACAATCAGTACCTCAGCGCACGCGGTACCCTCTGGATACTTGAGTGTGTTGTGTTCTTTAACGATTAGCGAACGACGGAGCGGAATCATCAACAGAACGCCGAGCGTGCCGCCGACGAGCGCGATCGCTGCGACTTTCGCCCACGGCAGTGCATAGCCCAGCAACAACAGTGCCGGAAGTGTGAAGACGACACCGGCAGCAATCGATTCGCCAGCCGAGCCCGTGGTTTGTACGAGATTGTTGCGAAGAATCTGCGGCTCGGTATTTCCCATGGCGCGGGAAATGGAGCGGAAGATGGTAATAGAGAGCACCGCGATCGGAATCGACGCGCTGACGGTCAGGCCAACCTTGAGCGCGAGGTACACGCTCGAGGCGGCGAATACCAGACCGAGGGCGCAACCGAGGACAATCGCACCGACGGTAAGTTCGGTCAGCGACTTGCTCGCCGGGATGTATGGTTCGTGAGTAGTGGCCATTGGGGGAATATGCGGCCCCACACGGGGCTTGTCAGCCATGGGCCACCCGGAGCTTCTTTGAGGGGGAGGAAACTGTGACCAGATCATACAATTCTCGCATTATTGCATTCGCCGTTGCGTTGGTGCTGCTCCCGGCGCTCCTCTTCGCCCAAACTCGCGACTCGCGGGGCGCGCCGGTTCGGTCTGCAGCCATCGCGAACGTCAAATACTCGGTGACGTTCAAGGCGCTGCAGGGGGTGGCACGCGCGCTCGATATGGCGATGTCGTTCACAACGACCGGTGGCGCCAAAGAACCGGTTTTACTCGGATTGCCGGTATGGACGCCGGGGTCATACGAGGTGGCGAATTTCGCCCGGAATATCACCGGATTTACGGTTACGCAGCGTGGTCAGCCCGTGCACTGGGACAAGTCCGACCCTGTCACCTGGCGAATATTCGCCGAGGGTCCGGGCGAAGTACAGGTGGCGTTTCGCTATCACGCCGATACTCTCGACAATGGCGCCAGTTGGGCGCGCGACGAGTTCGCGCTGTTCAACGGCACGAATCTTTTTCTGTATCCGTCAGGCCGCGGCACTGATTTTCCGGCGACCGTGCACATTGAGACTGAAGACGGTTGGCGAGTGACCACCGGCTTGACCGCCTCCGCCGCACCGCGCAGTTGGACGGCACAGAATTATCACGAACTGGTTGACCATCCGTTTTTTGTTGGACGATTCGATCTCGACAGCGCGATGGTCGCCGGGGTCTGGTTCCGGTTTTCGAGTTATCCGATTGGATCAGTGAAGGCATCCCAGCGCCTGCGACTGTTCGATCAGCTCGGGCACGCAATTCCTGAAGAGATCGCCGTTTTTGGCGACAATCCATGGCGACGCTATGAGATCATGCAGATCGCCGATAGCAGCGTCAACGGAATGAGTGCGCTCGAACATGAGAATTCAAATGTGGCGGTGATCGGTGCGACGCTGCTAGACGAAGCGTTCGTCCCATCGGTGTACGCGCACGAAATCTTTCACGCGTTCAACGTCAAGCGGTTGCGGCCCATCGATATGTGGCCGTACCGTTACGACCAGTGGGAGCCAACGCCCTGGCTTTGGGTGAGCGAAGGAATCACGGACTATTACGCCGATCTCGCATTAGTGCGCGGCGGAGTGACGACGGTGGGCGCGTTCCTCGCAACGACGCAGGAGAAGATCGACCGGGTCAATGATACGGCGCCCATCGCGCTGGAAGACGCGTCGCTCCAGGCGTGGATTGGAATGACTGACGGGACGAGTGATATTTACTATCCCAAAGGATCGCTCGCCGGCCTTGCTCTCGACATCCTGATTCGCGATGCGTCGAACAATGCTGCGAGCCTCGACAATGTGATGCGAGAGCTCTACAACAGCACGTATAAGAATGGCCGGGGATTCACGGGTGAAGACTGGTGGGGTGCGGTCTCGCGAGCCGCGCGTGGCGTGAGCTTCACAGACTTCATTGCGCGCTATGTTGACGGTCGAGCACCATTTCCGTGGACAGAATGGCTCGCCAAGGCCGGCTGGCGCATTCGCAGTGATACCACCCGCGAGGCCCGTTTGGGTGTGACACTCGCCGGTGATAGCGCGGGCGTGCGGGTGATGACGGTCGACCCAACAAGTGTCGCCGCTAGTGCGGGCATCCAACCCGGCGATGTACTCACGGCGATCGGCGGAATTTCAACGAAGGATCCGCAATGGCAGAACTGGCGCGGGAAGTACGCGAAGCTCGAAGGTACAGCTCTCCCGATTGCGTTGATTCGCGGCGGCAAACCGATGAACATCTCGGCCATTGTCCGGCTTGCCGTTCTAATTAATCAG
>JANYBD010000288.1 GCA_025360995.1 Gemmatimonadota bacterium | reverse complement strand
ACGCACGCGTTGCCGCACACCAACGCCGGAAACATTTTCCACGTCGGAATCGCCATCGGAAAGTTGAACGGCGTGATAATACCGGCCACGCCGATCGGCCGGCGAAAACTCATCGCCCATTTGTTCTTGAGTTCGCTCGGGACCGTGTGCCCAAACAGACGGCGCCCTTCGGTCGCGGCATAGAAGGCGGTGTCGATTCCTTCCTGTACGTCACCGCGCGTTTCGGCGAGCGGTTTGCCCATCTCGCGCGTCATCAGGTCGGCGATTTCTTCTTTTCGCGATGAGAGAATATCGCCTACGCGACGAAGCACGTCGCCGCGCGCCGGTGCCGGCGTGCGGCGCCAGAGCTCAAATCCGCGCTCGGCGCTGGCGACGGCAGCCGCGACATCGGCGGCGTTCGACAGCGGAAAACGGCCGATGATGTCGCGGGTATCGGCGGGATTCACATTGTCAAAATGCTCGCCGGATTGCGGGGCCACCCATTGGCCGCCGATGAAATTCTGAAACGTCTTGGCTGTATCAGTCACGTCAGGAACATGTCCACGTAGCAGGGTGAGTCGCCGTCGGTTTGGCGTAGCCGATGCGAGGTAATACGTCAATTGCTCCGAGGACCAAACCCCAGAGTACGATTAAAAGCGAAAGCGTATGGCCTTTGGCCGCGCGATGCCGCCAGGTCCAGACTGAGGCCCATCCGCCGCCAACTACCACGACCATTACAGATGCGAGATACGCGTACAATCCAAGCCCGCAACGCGCACTGTACGGCCAGAAAATAATCGCGACACCCAACAGCACAGCGAGCGTCACCCGTGCGAACACGCCAAAATGGGTAGTCGTCACGGGCTGTACGCTGCTCGCTGCGGGTGCCATCGGCATGCGCATACTGCTTGGGGACGGAGGCGCAGTTGTCCCCTCAATCTGCCGATCAATCTTCTTCATCTCCGCATCCCAATCCCGATCCGTCATTCCGTCTCCCGCAGCAAATTATGACGCTCAATCTTTTTATACAGATTCGATCGTGGCATCGCGAGCGCCCTCGCCGTTTCGGCGACATTCCAATCGTGTTCACGAAGCTTCGCGGTGAGAAACGCCCGCTCGGCAGCAAGTTTAAATTCTTCAAAGGTGCGAATCGATTCGAAATTACCCATCGGGTTGGGTGCCGGAGCACGCGTACCCTGCAACCGCTCGACATCGTCCGCCGTCACGCGCGGCCCCACCCCTAAAATCAGCAACCGTTCGACTGTATTGCGCAACTCACGCACATTTCCGGGCCAGCCCAGTTGCGACAAGCGCTCGACGGCCGCCGGATCGATACTCCGGGGCGCCACGCCATCGTTCTGGGCCAGCTGAACGAGAAAATGTTCGATGAGCAGCGGGATGTCTTCGCGGCGCTCACGCAGCGGAGCGACGTATACGGGCACGACGTTCAGCCGGTAATACAAATCTTCGCGGAACCGTCCGGCGGAAATTTCTTCTTCGACATTCTTGTTTGTTGCGGCGATCACGCGAACATCAACCTTCCGCGATTTCGCGCCGCCAATTCTCGTGACTTCGCCATCCTGAAGCACGCGTAACACTTTCGCCTGAGCCGCCGGCGACATGTCGCCAATCTCGTCGAGAAAGAGGGTTCCGCCATCGGCCTGCTCAAACTTCCCTGCCCGGTCGGCAATCGCGCCGGTGAACGACCCTTTCATATGACCAAAGAGTTCGCTCTCGATCAACTCGCTCGGAATGGCCGCACAATTCACTTCGACAAACGGCTTGCGGGCCCGTGGCGACTGCCGATGGAGCGCCTGAGCCACCAACTCTTTGCCGGTGCCATTTTCGCCCGTGATGAGCACACGCGCCGGGGTGCCGGCTATCTTTTCGATCTTCTCGATGAGCGAGCGAATGGCCGCGGAGCGCCCGACAATCTCATAGCGCGATTCGATCGTCGCCTTGAGTCGCGCATTTTCTTCGGCCAGGTCGATCCGGCCAACGGCATTGCGCAGTGTGACGAGGATGCGATCGGTATCGAGTGGCTTTTCGAGAATGTCGTAGGCGCCGAGTTGCGTTGCTTCGACGGCCGTCTGAATTGTGGCGTGACCACTGATCATTACGACGATCGCCGCCGGATCGCGATCGCGGAGCCGCTTCAGTGTTTCGAGGCCGTCCATCCCGGCCATCTTCACATCGAGAAACACCAACTGCGGACGAAACTGCTCGTATGCGGTGAGACCCTCTGCTCCGCTGGTCGCGGCGCGCACTTCATATCCCTCGAACTCCAACAGCTGCGCTAACGCCGCCCGAATTCCGGCTTCGTCATCGACGATCAGAATGCGATAGCTCACGGTACGGATTTGTAGAGCGTCACCCGCCCTTTGCCGACGCGAATGT
>JANYBD010000278.1 GCA_025360995.1 Gemmatimonadota bacterium | reverse complement strand
TCATTGAGCAACCGCGCACAAGTGTTCCAGCGCAGAATGGCGTCGTCATTCCCGGCGGGGCGGAGCGGTTCGGCCTTTTCATACCACTCCATCGCCTCCCGCACCCATTCATAAGCGACAAAGCCCGCCCCGGGCGTACGCTTATCCAGTTGCGCTTTAGCTCGCCGTTCGCAAATGATGCCCGCGTAGTATGCGCGTTCGTATTCGCTAGTGAGTTTGCCGAGCGATTCCCGCGCCCGCTCCACGCTCCGTGCGGAATCGGAACCGGAGAACTGGTCGGCGCGGGCGAGCACGAGGACGCGAAGCGCCTTCTGATGTGCCGGGTCTGCCTCGAGAATATCGAGACAGATGCTCTCGGCGGCCCAAGGCTGATTGAGCAACCGATAGCGCTCCGCCTTCTCGAGCGCCCGCGGAATCGCCGCGGCCGACAGTGGTTTCAACGGAAACATTGTCACCCTCACACCCTGAGTCGACCAGCGGCCGTCTTTCGTTCCACCATCACGCCACTGGCTTGCTGCTCTTATTTCGCACTAACCGCACGAGCGCCTTGAGTGGATCGTAGTACTGATCGGCCACCCGCTCCTTCAATGGTATGATGGCATTGTCGGTGATGGCAATACTCTCCGGGCAAACGGTGCTGCAACATTTGGTAATGTTGCAGTACCCAATACCGTCTGCCTCTTTCAGTTCTTCCGTGCGATCCGCCGTATCGAGCGGGTGCATCTCGAGCGCCGCGACATACGTGAGAAAGCGTGGCCCAACAAACGTTTCGTGCTTTTGGTGGTCGCGGAGCACGTGACACACGTCCTGACACAGAAAACATTCGATGCATTTCCGAAATTCCTGTACCCGGTCTATGTCGGCCTGTTGCATACGCCACGTCCCATCCGGAGCATCTGGTGGGCGCGGCGTAAACTTCTGAATCTTTTTCTTCACCCGAAAATTCCAACTGACATCCGTCACCAGGTCGCGGACGAGCGGAAAGGCTCGCATCGGTTCCACCGTCACCGGCTTCGTCAGGTCGAGTTCGTTGCAACGCGTCATACACATGAGCCGCGGCTTGCCGTTGATCTCCGCCGAGCACGACCCACACTTCCCTGCTTTGCAGTTCCAACGCACGGCCAGATCATTGGCCTGATCGGCCTGGATCTGGTGCACGACGTCGAGGACAACCATCCCCTCAGTGACGTCGGCCGTATAATCTTTGAGTTCGCCCGCTCCATCGGCACCGCGGAAAATGCGGAATAGTGCATTCGGCATTATTTCTGATCCTCGACAATTTTCGCTTGTGCAGCCGTGAGCGGGGTGACAGCCTCGCGGGACAGCTGCATTGTGCCGTCCGCCCCTTTGCGGATCACCGTGTTGAACTTGGCCGCAGCGGGGTCCTTGTCCGGATAGTCATCGCGGAAGTGTCCGCCGCGACTTTCCTTCCGTTCGATCGCGGATTTGGCGATTGCCTCTGAGATAGTCAGCAGGTTGTCGAGTTCCATGGCTGTGTGCCAACCGGGATTGAACTCGCGGTTCCCGACGGCGCCCACCTTCGCAGCACGGGCTCGCAATGTGCCGAGTTTCTCGAGCGCATCTTGCATTTCATCTTCCTGTCGCACAATTCCAACGAGCGCTTGCATCATCGTTTGCAAGTCATGTTGAATATGATAGGCACCCTCCGAGTCAGCGCCGCGCTCGAACGGGGCGAGCGATGCACCGGCCGCTGCGTCAACCATTGCTGAATCAATGAGCCCAGCGGTCTGCTGCTTCGCGAACTTTGCCGCATACTCGCCAGCCCGCCGGCCAAACACCAGCAGATCCGACAGCGAGTTGCCCCCCAGTCGATTCGCACCGTGTAATCCGGCGGCGCACTCGCCGGCTGCAAAAAGTCCCGGAACACTGGTCATCTGCGAAACGCCATCAACGCGAATACCGCCCATGATGTAATGGGTCGTTGGGCCGACTTCCATTGGCTCTGACGTAATATCAATATCGGCCAGCTGTTTGAACTGGTGATACATGCTCGGCAATTTCTTTTTGATCACGTCTGACGCGTTCGGCAGTTTCTCTTTGATCCACGAAATATCCAGAAACACGCCGCCATGCGGACTCCCCCGCCCGGCTTTGACCTCGCGCATAATGCAACGCGCGACGTGGTCACGAGTCAACAACTCCGGTGGACGGCGCGCGCTCTTGTCGCCCTGGGTGTACCGCCATCCTTCTTCTTCGTTGTCGGCGGTTTGGCTTTTGTAGTTGTCCGGAATGTCGTCAAACATAAAGCGCCGTCCATCTTTGTTGCGCAACACGCCGCCTTCACCACGCACACCCTCAGTGACTAAAATCCCTTTCACACTCGGCGGCCATACCATCCCCGTTGGGTGAAACTGGATGAATTCCATGTCCTGCAGCGCCGCCCCTGCGTTGTAGGCGAGCGACTGGCCGTCAGCCGTGTATTCCCAGCTGTTACTGGTGATGCTGAATGCCCGACCTACTCCACCAGTGGCCAGTACTGCCGCCTTGCATTTGAAGAGCCGGAATCGTCCCCGCTCACGGTCGTAGCCAAATGCTCCCACCACTCGATCGCCGTCTTTCAGCAAGGAGACGATTGTGACTTCCATATGTACGTCGATGCCCTGATGGATCGCATGATCCTGCAACGTGCGGATCATCTCCAACCCGGTGCGATCACCGACGTGCGCCAGACGCGGATACCGATGCCCGCCAAAATTGCGCTGCAGGATTCGTCCGTCGGGAGTGCGATCGAACACCGCACCCCACGCCTCGAGTTCGCGAATACGATCCGGAGCTTCTTTGGCATGCAACTCAGCCATCACCGGGTTGTTCACGTATTGGCCGCCGCGCATCGTATCGGCGAAATGCACCATCCAGTTGTCGCGGTCGTCCACGTTCCCCATCGCTGCGGCGGCGCCGCCTTCGGCCATGACCGTATGGGCTTTACCAAGGAGCGATTTACAAACGAGTCCGACACTCACTCCAGCGGCAGCGGCCTCGATCGCCGCCCGAAGCCCGGCTCCACCAGCACCAATAATGAGCACATCATATTCCTTCGTTTCGTACTCCGCCATTTAGAAAAGCCTCCAGTCGTGCCACACACCCATTGAGCAGAGGCGAATGTACAGATCGGAGAATCCGACACTGACCAGGCTCATCCAGGCAAATCGCATGTGCACGCGGTTGAGGCAGGAGGAACAATCGTACGCCACTTTGCGCAGCGGCCGCTCGGAGATCCGGTCGAGGAACCCGCCAAACATATGTCGGGCGGAATGGCAGCCGAGGGTGTAAGAGCCGAGGAGGCCGACATTCACTGCAAGAATGATTGTCCCGAGCCCAATACCGAAAGAGACGTGCCCTGACGAATCGGAGAACCAGAGCGCTTTCCAAACATCGTGCAGTAGCAGGACAAGAAAAATCACTGCCAGATACATGAAATAGCGATGCACGTTTTGCAAAATGAGAGGGAATGCCCGCTCACCGATATAGGATTTACGTGGTTCCCCAACAGCGCAGCTAATAGGATCGGCCCAAAACGCTTTGTAGTATGCGCCGCGATAGTAATAACAGGTGAATCGGAACCCGCCGGGCGCCCACAGAATCAGAAATGCCGGCGAAAACGGTGCGAACGACGGCCACCAACCGGGTTTGGGCCCGAACCAGGCGTGCGGTGAATCGCCGAAGAGTTCAGGGGAATAGAACGGCGATAAGTAGGGGCCGAACGTGTAGTGGCTTGCCTGAAACGCCGCCCAAGTCGAGTAGACGATAAAAGTGCTGAGACAGAGGAAAACGACTGTCGGCTGGATCCACCACGCGTCGGTTCGCATTGTTTCGCCAAAGCGGCGCGGCGCAAGTGGCAGCGGGGCGTGAGCCATCCATGTCTCTCCGTGGGCGATGAA
>JANYBD010000247.1 GCA_025360995.1 Gemmatimonadota bacterium | reverse complement strand
TCGCACCGAAGAGGAGCAGGACGACAAGGAGGAGCAGGCCGATTTCCGTCGGTCCAAAGATCGAGGCTTGCAGTGGCATACCGTCTCCTAGAATAGCGACCGCGCAATCAGATAAGCGATCAGGACCCCGACGAGACTCAGTAACGAGACGTCGAGCGCGACAGGTCCGAGCGCGAACTTCAAGATAATCAGATTCACTTCAAAAGAGCCTAACGATGGGCTCACAAATGCCGTACTCAGAAACTCCTTGACCGACCCGCTGGGCAACCACATCCGGGCCATCTGCTGCATCAGCCCACCCACCACGAACCCGATGGCGAGGACCACAGCATGATACCCCGGTCGATGTTTGGACGATCCTTTCTGGGCCATCGTTACGACCTCCGGTCCATCACATAGCCAATGGCGTCCGCCAGCGACTGGCGCGCCTCGGAATCGGGGATCCCGCTCAGGGCCTCTTCGGCCTCCTGGGCGAACTCCTCGCCTTTGCGCCGCGCGTAGTCCAAACCGCCACAATCGGCCACAATCGCCACCACATCGGCGATCTCCTGGTCATGCGGTATCGGCGACGCAAAGAGCGCATCGACCCGCTGACGCTGTCCGACCGACATGTGCGGCAATGCCGCAATTAATGGCAGGGTAACCTTGTGTTCCCTCAAATCGAGCCCGCTCGGCTTGCCGGTCACGCTTTCGACTTCGATGTAGTCGAGCAGGTCGTCGGCCACCTGGAACGCCATACCGATGCTTTCGCCAAAACGCCGCATTTCTGACCGATAGCGCGGCGCGCCAGCCAAGGCGCCCATTTCGCAGCTCGCGCCGATCAGCGACGCGGTCTTGGCGCGAATCAATGTGTCGTAATCGTCTTCGGAAAAATTCAGGGCATCGTACGAAGCGAGCTGACGGAGTTCGCCAAGCGTCATTGTGTTCGACGCATAGGTGAATGCGCGCAGCGGCTCCAGATCGCCGAGACGAACCAACTCGGCGATCGCCTTGGAAAACAAATAGTCGCCCATCAGCACGGCGACTTCGTGACTGAACAGTGCGTTGACCGTGGGCATGCCGCGGCGCAACACCGAATGGTCCACCGAGTCGTCGTGAACGACACTGGTGAGATGCACCAGCTCGGCGACGGCCGCGAGCGAGACCGCACGCTCTTCGGAACACCCGTCGAGTTCGCTTGCGAGAAGGAGCAAGGACGGGCGGAACATCTTCCCTTTCATTCCCTGGAGATGTTCGCTCACGGCCTGCACGATTGGAGCGTCGGCTTTGACGATGCGCCACATCTCGTCCGGTACACGGTCGAGTTGGTCGCGCACGGGTGCCTGGATGTCGAGCAGCGCGGGCGCCACGGGAATTCGCATCCGCGCTTCGATGCTCACTTCATCGCCTTATCAACGGCGTTGAGGCGGTCACCCACATCGCGGAACTGAATGTCCACCGAGAATACGCGCTCGTAAAATCCCTTCGCCTCGGCGGGCTTGCCGAGAGCTTCGTTCACGTACCCGAGCAAATAGAGCACGCCAACGAGTTGTTCGTCACCGACGCCGGGTTCATTGACGGCGCGGTGCAAAATTGTTTGCGCGACCGGCAACTGTTTTTTCTCTAGGAAACATTGGCCGAGCGCTTCGTACGTCCGCACGCGCTGCGCCGTCCCGCGAAGTGCTTTTTGGAATTCCGAAATTGCTTCATCCATTAAGCCCATTTCCTTGAACGCCACGCCGAGGTCGTAGTGCGATTCGTGATCTTCTTCGGCGACGTTTTCGGCAACACCTTGCTTGAACTTCTTGAGCATGTCGTTGAAATCGGCTTGTTCGTCGCCGCTGGGCGCTTCTTCCCCAACGACCATCCGCGTGGACTTCGGACCTTCGTCGGCGCGGAGCCAATCGCCGAGCGATACGAAGTCGTCATCGCCGTCGCTTGCCTTGAGGACGTCGGGGTTTGCGGCGGCGAGTTGTTCCGCATCAATGGCCGCTGTGTAGCGACGGCCTTTCAGCGATTCAGACGACGCCCGTACCGGCTCTGCCGCCGCAACGGGCGTGCCACCGTAGGATTCGATAGCCGCCTGGGCGCGCAGATCGTCGGGGGCGATCTCCAGGACGCGCTGATACACGACTTTCGCTTTCTCGGCCTGACCGTCGCGAAAGAGTGCGTCGGCGAGTTCGACGTATGCCTCGGCCAAACGCACTTTGTCGTTCGACCGAAATGCATATTCGACGCGCTTTTGATGATGACGTACTGAGCCCGGGTTGAGACGAATCACTTCGTCGGCCACGGACCGCGCGCCTTCGAGATCGCCGGTCTTTTCGAAACCGACGAGCGCGGCCTCGAGTTCGCGGAGCCCTTCGTCGCGCTCACCGTCGTCGAGCAACGCCTCGGCGAACTGCCGGTGCAACGCCCAGTTCTCGGGTTCATCTTCGAGACGCACACGCAGGATCGGCACGGAATTCGCGAGCATCGAACTGGTGCGGCGCACAAGCGGGGGTACGTCCGCTGCTTCGATATCCACGACATCGAATGACGTCGGCGTATCGGGCGCGGCGGCGACGAGTTCTTCCACAGGCATCACGGGCTCATCGTCGGTGTCGATCACGAGCATGGCGTGATCGTCGCCGGCTTCGGAAGTGCCGAGGTCGATGAAGGTGACTTCGTGTGCGGCCGCGGTTGGCTCGACGTCAATCATCGTCAACTCGCCGGACACGCGTTCGTTCATATCGAGTATCGGCAGTTCGCCGGCGAGTGCGAGATTATTCTCGGCCGGCGGCGGCGCGGGTGCTTCGGCAATCGCGCTCAGGTCAATCTCGTCGAATTCGGCGATTTCGAGCGGAGCGAGTTCGAGCTCGGGCTCGACGCCGAACGATGTCAGTTCGAGGCCGGGCATTGCCTCGCTCGCTGACGCCGCTGGAGCTTCGTCTTCGACATGGCTTGTATGCTCCATGCCGAGCATTTGCTCCACGGGCGGCGCGGTCGGGATTGGAGCCGGCGCTGGCTTCGGCGGCAGTTCCGGGATGGTGGTGATAGCGGCGGTGCGACGCGTCTTTCGCGACATCGGTGCATCGAGATCGATAAAGATCAGATCATCGCTGGACTTGGTCTTCGCGGCGCCGGCATTTGCTTTGGCTTCGGCATTTGGGTCGATCGCCTTCATGCGCTCGACGGTTGCGGTAGCCTCGGCCTCGCGCCCTTCGGCGTCGTAGCGCGCGTAGAGCAGCTGCAATTGCTCGAGCGCTTCGCTCTTGCGATCAGCTTTTGTGAGCTGTTCGGCGAGCATCTGGCGGATGTCGTCCTGATCCGGACAGAGGTCGGCGAATTCTTTTAGCGCGCGGAAGGCTTCATCAATCTGCCCGGATTTTTGCATCCGGTCGGCGTATTCGAGAAAGTTTTGCTTCGCGTCGGCTTTGAAGCTTTTGGCGGCGCTAATTTTTCCGAGCTTGTAATACACCGTCGCGCGTCCGGGCGACGTGCGCAAAATCTTATTACAGAGCGCGATGGCGTTGTTGAAATACCCGCCTTCCGCGTATAGGTCAACGGCGCGTTCGTAGAGCGTGACGGCTTCGGGCGTGTTGCCCTGGCGCATGAGCAAATCGCCGACGCGATTGTACAGCGACACGTCGATGTTTTCTTCGCCGCCGGCGTCGAACGCATCGAGGACCTCGCGGTAAACCGCGATGGCCTTGTCCATCTGTTTCTTCGCTTCAAAATCAGCGGCTTTTTTCTTCAGCGCTGCGACGTTGGCCATGTGCGACGCGAGGGGTCCGGAAAGGCAAGCAGAATCATCAGAGGGCCGTGAGGCCGCGAGGAGCTAAAGGTAGCCCGTGACCCCTAGCCGTGACAACCTTCGCCGCGGGCCCACGATCGGCTGCACCGTTGGTCGCCATACCAGTACGGAATCTCCCGAGCGTCTTCGACTTCGAACAGCGCGAGGTCGGCCGAATAGCCGGGGGCGATTTGGCCGGCCTCGGCCGCCAGGCCAAGTGCTGCGGCGCCGTTCACTGTGGCGGCGATGAGGGCCTCGCCGACGGTCATTCTCAGTTGGCTGACGGCGAGGGTCAACATCAGCGGAAAATTGACGGTTGGCGAGGTCCCGGGATTGAAATCGGTCGCAATGGCCACGGCTGCTCCGCCGTCAATGAGGGCGCGGGCGGGCGCCTGCCGTGGGCGTCCCAAAAAGAGCATGGTCCCAGGGAGCAACGTCGCGACGGTGCCGCTCGCGGCGAGTGCGGCGATCCCTGAATCGCTGATCGCGGCCAGATGGTCGGCACTGACGGCTCCGAGTTCGGCGGCCAGCTCGGCGGCGCCGGAGGGCTCGAGTTCATCGGCGTGCAACTTTAGGGCGAGTCCGTGGTCGCGGGCGGCGCCGAGTATGCGACGGGTTTCGTCGAGTGTGTACACGCCTGGCTCGCAGAAAATATCGGCGAAGACGGCCAACTTTTCGGCGGCGACGCGCGGAATCATCTCGTGCTCGAGGAGCGCGACGTAGTCGGCGCGGGAGCGCGGCGCCGAACGGTACTCCATCGGAATTTCGTGGGCCCCGAGGAAGGTGGGGACGATGCGCATGGGCAGTGCCGTTTGCAGGCGGCGAATAACGCGCAGTGATTTCAGCTCATCGTCGAGCGAAAGTCCGTATCCGCTTTTTAATTCAACGGTGGTGGTGCCATACGCAGCGAGCCGCCGCAGTCGCGGGAGCGCGAGGGCAAACAATTCATCTTCGGAGCGCCCGCGGAGGTCACGGACCGAGCTATGAATACCGCCTCCCATTTTGGCGATTTCCATGTAGCCGAGTCCAGATGCGCGGAGTTCCTGCTCGGGAGCGCGATTTTTTCCGAAGATGCCGTGCGTGTGCGAGTCGATGAGTCCCGGGGTGAGGACGCCGCCGTGGCAGTCGATGCGCTCGGCGTTCGGGTAAGTGGATTCGAGTTCTTGCTGCGGGCCGACGGCGATGATTTTGCCGAGTTCGGCGGCGACGGCAGTTTGGGATTGGATTGCGGCATCACGCATTTCCGC
>JANYBD010000229.1 GCA_025360995.1 Gemmatimonadota bacterium | reverse complement strand
CGTCTCCCACTACCGTCTCCCACTACCGTCTCCCACTACCGTCTCCCACTCCTCTCCCACTCCTCTCTCCCACTAGTCTCGCTCTCAACACTCCTACTCCCACTCATCACTCGCACTAAGTTGCCCCGATATCCCATGCCTGCTCCGCATCCGCCTTCGAATACGCGCGGAACGCCGTCAACGTGGTGGTCTTCACCAATCCAGGCACCTCGGGAAATTCTTCCGTCACAATGCGCGCGATGTCCTCGTAATTCGCCACTTTCACCAGCACGACCAGATCCCACTCGCCCGATACCGAATACACATCGGTCACCCCCTCGAGGCCGGCAAGTTTCTTGGCACACTGCGGAATCAGCCGTGGTTCGGCTTTGACCAGCACAATCGTCGTGATCATGGGACCACCGGAAATGGGGGCACGTTCAAAAGCCAGACGCCAGCAATGCGGTCGCTTTCATCAATATCAAACATCAAGTCCTGAGCCAATTGCGCCACCCGATGGGCGCGGGCACCGCCGAACCGAAAGTGTATCGTCCGCTCCTGGGTATCGGCATCGGCGGTGAGGTGTGTCTCGACCGCCACTGATGCAATGCCCGGTTGCGATCGCCGTGCCGGAACGCTCACCACGGAAGGCGAGGCGTCGGCTGGCGCCGCGTACACAGCATGCTTCCGCACGTTCGGCCACACCGCGACTTCGACGCCAGCAATTTGCCCCGCTTGCACGTCGAAAATCAGCCACGACCCGTCGCTGCCCTGCACTTCGACGGATCCCGACATCCCTTCACCCTTGGCCGCAGCGCGCACCGTCGCGGTGAGAATGTCTGTGTCGGTATCCCAGCGGTACTCTACCGCCGGAAGTGGCGTGTCCCGCACTGCGATTCGCACTTCGATTTCCAATGCGATCTCCGGTTACGGGTTACCCTGCACTCGATACGCTACGCGCCATATGCGGTCACGATGCGACGCATCGCTTCTTCGACCTGCGATTGCTCGGCGGCATACGATACCCGCACCCAGTCGGGTGTGAGAAACGCCGACCCTGGTACCACCGCCACGTCGGCCTTCTCCAGCAACTGCGTTGCAAAGACCGTTCCAGCGTCGGCGACTGTCCCAGCCCCGGGCGCTCGAATATACAAATAAAATGCGCCGTCCGGCCGCAGCACTTCAATGCGCGGATCCTGATGCAAAATGGCGATCGCCGCGTCCCGTCGCTTGGCGAATTGCGCGACCATGGACGCAATCGCCACATCTGCCTCGGCGCGCATCGTGAGCGCGGCGAGTGCGGCATGCTGCGAGACGGCCGCCGCATTCGACGTGGTGTGTGACTGCAATGCCGTCATTGCCTTGGCTAACGGCGCTGGAGAAATCGTCCAGCCAATGCGCCATCCCGTCATCGCATATGCCTTGGCGACACCATTCACGACGACCAAGTTGTCGCGCGTCGGCGAGACATCGAACGCTGACGCGGCCGGAGCGCCATACACAATGCGCCGATAAATCTCATCACTGATCACCCACCAACCCCGCTCAGCCGCGAGCGTCAGCACGGCGCGCAGTTCGTCCGCGGAATAGACCGAACCGGTGGGATTCGAGGGCGAGTTCAACATCAGGCCTCGCGTGCGCGCCGTCGCGTGAGCGGCGAGCATGGCAGCGGTAACTTTAAATCCGACCGCCGGATCGCCCATGACCGCGACAACCGTCGCCTTCGAAAGCGCCACCATTTCGTAATAGCTGGTCCAACTCGGTGTCGGGATCAGCACCTCATCGCCACTGCCGAACAGCGCAAAACAGGAATTGAACAGTGATTGCTTCGATCCGGTGGATACGACGACTTCGCCGGCGGTGACGCGGTCGGTGCCCGTCCACGATTCGTTCGCCTCCGCCGCGATGGCCTCACGCAACGGCAGTATCCCTTCCATCGCCGTGTAACGGGTGGCCCCGGCATCGATGGCTCGCTGTGCAGCAACCCGAATAAACTCCGGAGTGTCGAAGTCCGGTTCGCCGGCACCCAAATCAATGATGTGGCGTCCGGCGGCCTTCAGTGCTCTGGCGCGCTGCGAGACAGCGATAGTCGCCGATTCGCGCAGTTGCGCAATGTTCGCGGATGGGGAGAACACGGATACGGGCGTCAACGGCCTGGGGATCGGTGAGGGGTGGGGTTCACTGAATTGTTGGTGCGGGCGCTAGATTACAGGCGCAAGACGAACGATACCTACGCGGCGTGCGCCGCGCCATTGACATCCGAGGACGCAGTGACTGAGCAAGAACGCGAGACGGCCGGAGCCGTCCGCAGCGCCCATGTGGCGCACTTTTTTCCGACCGATTGGGCCCAGACCGCGCAACGTGCACTGGGAGCGCTTGAGCGCATCGACGCGGCTATCGCCGCTCCACAACTCATTATCACCGTCCCGGATGCTACCGCAGCACTCGCGTTGACTCGCGAGCTGTCCATGCTGCCACCAGCAGCCGGGTTGCGCATTCTGCCAGTCACTGGGGCTACCCGGGCGACCCGTTTGTTGGCGTCAACGCCGGCACCGGTCATTGTTGGTACCCCCGGCACGCTGGGCCAACTCATTGCCGGTTCGCATCTGAAGCTTGCGAACGTGCACACGATCATCCTCGGTGCAGCCGACGAGTACGACACTGAAATAGACGCGCTCGCCACGCTGATGGCCGAGCTGCCGAAGACCGCGAGCCGAGTGCTCACGGCCGCCTCTGCGACACCGCTGGTCGAGAATGTGCTCGAGAGGTATTTCCACCGCGCCCGTCGCATCACGGCCGACGCGCCAATGCCGTTGACCTTTCCGCTCGCGACTCCGCCGACGATTCACCTGTATCCAACAGCGCCCGGTGCGCCGCTGGCGCCACTGACCGAGTTGCTCGATGAGTTTGACTCGCCGTCGACGGCCATCGTAGTCAACGACACGCGCAGTGAATCACAAGCACGGTCGGCACTGGCGGCGCTCGGATACGAAGCCGGATCGCCGCTGGTAACTGTCACGCGCGGCGATGTTGCACCGTATACGTCGCTCGTCCTGTTCGTCGGTACGCCTTCCATGGGAGCACTGGCAACCGCGTTGTCAGCCCATCCGGCCCGAATGGTAGCAATGGTCAGTGCCCGTCAGCGTGCAGCGCTGGAGAAGATGGCCGCCGGCGTAATATTTGTCCCGTTCGAACGTTCACGGGCGGCCCGCGCTGCGCGTGCCCGCGACGGCGCTATTCGCGCGACGCTGCGCGGGGTGCTCGCGGCAGGATTCCCCGCTCGCGAAGTGCTCGCACTCGAACCGTTGCTCACCGAGCACGATGGTCTGGCCATCGCTGCCGCTGCGCTCCGGCTGTACGAACAAGCGCGCACCGATATCGCCGCCGCAAAACAGGCCGGCCGCGACGAACTTCGTGAGGAGCAAAAGGCGGCGAAAGCAGCGGCGGCGCCTGCGGCCGAAGATCGCCCTCGCAGTGGTGATCGTGGTTCCCGTCCATTCAGTGGATCCCGCGATCGCGGCAGCGAGCGGAATCGGACCGGTGAGCGCGGTGAACGCGCGCCGCGTGGTGACAAACCATCGTTCGGCGGACCGCCTCGTGGCGACAAGCCTTCATATGGTGGACCGCCCCGCGGCGATAAACCGTTCGATCGCGGCCCACGCCCCGATCGCGACGCGGATCGTGGCCCGAGAAGTGGACCGCCGCGCCGGAAGCCCTAACGGCGCGGTACGCTATCGCGAAGCGGCGTCCTTGAAAAAGTCGGGCCAAGTGGCCCGGCGATGTTCGGTGATCAGGCGTTCCACCTCGTCGGCAGCGGATCGAATGTGATCCTCGGCTTCGCCGATCTCGCGAAACGACTCTCCTTCGGCCTGCAGAAGCGCTTTGATGCGCTCGTCGAGCACAATGCTCTCCTGCAGGTCGTGCACCCGGCCGACCATAGAATGCGGTGCGTTCGTCGGTCGGGAGCAGAAGAGATTCAGGTTCCGGAAGCGGCGGTGTTCTTCGAGCACGAGCGCACGCAACGCGGACGATTTCGCCTTGTCGTAAATCGGATTGAGCATCAGCGGCGAATCCATAATTACTACGTCGGTGTTTTTCGCCGTTGTGCGTAGCTTGTAGAGTTGTAGTCCGAAGAGGTACGGTTGTACGTCGAGCGCCCCGATCTGCCCCTGTTGAATGCATTGGCGTGCCTGCTCGTCATGCATCTCACAATCCACATTTCGCAATTTGAGTTCAACGAAAAGCCGCGCCGCGGCCGTCGTCTTGCCGGTTCCAGGCCCGCCAAAGAAATTGACCACCAGCGCATTGCGATCGTGTTCGCTCATGGCTGGTAAGGAATGACGGCGAAAGCAGAAACGGAAGGGGGAAAAAGCAGAAGGCAGAAACCCGTGATGGCGCTTCTGCCTCCTGTCTGATACCTGCGGTTGGCTTACGGCGCCGACCGGCCTCTCAGGCGCGTAAAGAACGCCTGAACCTGCGCGTCACTTGCCACGTTGACTGGATCGATTTCGTAGTACTTGTTATCGAGATAGCGACCAGTGGATGGGAAAAACGGCGGCTTGCGATTCGTGCGCTGGCACGGATCAACGCTGCGATTTTCGCGCATGCCGGTATTGTTTCCTGAATATGTCGGCGAAATAATCTGTTCAATAACGCCACCCGTTTGATTGATACAGCCGCCCGAAGTCGGATTGGCCGGGTTGGCCTGCGGACAGTTTCTCACCGTCGTAGCGACAGGGCCTGCCGGCGACCAGGTTGGATAATTGTAACCATCCTCAACACCGACCGTGCCCGTGAGACTGAGTGTCACTGCATGCAGCGTGAAGTCCGGCACGCCGTAGAAGTAGTTTCGGTTTCCGCTGCCATTCGGGCGTGGCCGGTTGAGCGCATTGTCAGCAATAATAATATTCCGGCCCGCAATAATTCCGAGAAAGTTTCGGCATAATGCCGACGTCTGGGTTGGATCTTTGTCGTAGACCAGGTCATCAATGAAAACGACGTCCTTGGTGGCATTGGACTGGTAAAAAGTGACGTTGCCGCGCAGGGTATCGCTTGGCGACCCGAGGTAGACGGGGCCCGTGGTCGCATTAATCACGCCTTTTGACGGCAAGTTGAATGGCTTGTACAGCGGCCAGAGATAGGGCTTCTGCACGGCTTGAAGCACAGTCGCCGGAATCGCCGGCAACGCGGCGCCCGCCCAAGTTCGCCACGCGCCGAGCGGAATTTGATGGCCGCCCTTGCAGCGACCCCCTCGCCCAAAGATCACGCAACGGGTGACCGTGGCAGTGAACGTCGTGTCTTGGCCGCCATATTGTTTCGATGCGGCGCACGCAGTGGTCATACCAATCGTCGATCCCCAGCCCCAAGGACTTTGGGTCGTATCGGTCGTGATCGCGCAGTTCGTGTCAACGTAGCGCTCGGTCAGC
>JANYBD010000226.1 GCA_025360995.1 Gemmatimonadota bacterium | reverse complement strand
CCCGGGTACAGCGTCACCTCCGGCTCCATTCTCTACAATGGCGTCGACCTGGTCGAGATGCCCGCCGAAGAGCGCGCCCAGAAGGGCGTCTTCCTTGCCTTTCAGTATCCGGTAGAAATTCCCGGCGTCACCAACGCGTATTTCCTCCGCTCCGCGTACAACGAAATCCGGAAAGCGAGTGGCCTCGAAGAGATGGATCCGATTGAATTTCTCGACCACATGGAATCCAAACTCAAACTCGTCGAAATGGACGAGGCGATGCTGCACCGTTCAGTAAACGCCGGCTTCAGTGGCGGCGAAAAAAAGCGCAACGAAATTCTCCAGATGGCCGTGCTGGAACCGAAACTCGCCATTCTCGATGAGACCGACTCGGGCCTCGACATCGACGCACTTCGCATCGTCGCCGAGGGCGTCAACAAACTCAAGCGCCCCGACAACGCCACGATTGTTGTCACGCACTATCAGCGCCTTCTCAACTATATCGTCCCCGATTTTGTGCACGTGTTGGCCGGTGGCCGCATCGTGAAGAGCGGCGGGAAAGAACTGGCGCTCGAGCTCGAAGCCAAGGGCTACGACTGGGTAATGGAGGCCGCGTGACCGTGACGTACGCGGACTCGTTCGCCGCCGCTCCGGCGGCGGGCGGCTGGCTGGGCGATCTACGCCGCAGTGCTTTCGATCGCTTCACCGCGCTTGGCTTTCCGACAACGCGCGACGAGAACTGGCACTTTACCAGCGTCACGCCAATCGCCGAGCGCAAATTCAAGCCGGTCAAGGTCGGATCGTTGGAACTGACCCCAACGGACATCGGCGCACTCGTCATCGGCGATCCGCAGTGGCATCGCCTGGTATTTGTGAACGGCCGCTTCGAGCGCTCGCTCTCGACGTTCCACGAGTTGCCGGTCGATGTGACCGTGGCGACGTTGGCCGATGCGATCAAGGAGACCCCTGAGTTTGTCGCCGAGCGGATGGGGAAGCTCGCCGCATACCAGGACGCCAGCTTTACGGCGATGAATACGGCGTTCGTCACCGATGGCGTCGTGATCCATGTGCCGAAAGGCGAAGTGGTGGACGTCCCGATTCACATCGTCCACATCAGCGACGTGCAGTCCGCTGGTTCGGCGGTATATGGCCGCCTCTTGGTCGTTGCAGAAGCGCTCTCGCAAGTCACGATCGTCGAGAGCTATGCGTGTGTTGGCAACCCCAGTTATTTCACGAACGCTGTCGCCGAGATCGAAGTGGGAAACGGTGCACACGTGAATCACTATAAAATCCAACGGGAGAGCGTCGACGCGTTCCACGTTGGGACCGTCCAAGTCGAGCAGGGCCGGGATTCGGTGTATCACTCGTTCTCATATGCCGGTGGCGCGGCGCTCAGCCGCACGAATGTCTACACGCGGCTTGCCGGCGATGGAGCGGAGGCACGACTGAATGGACTGTACATGGTGGACGGCTCACAACACGCCGACCATCAGACGTTTGTGGAGCACATCGCGCCCGGGTGCGCAAGCCGCGAATTGTATAAGGGCATTCTCGACGGGTCGAGCCACGGGGTGTTTAACGGCAAGGTGTACGTCGATCCCTTAGCCCAGAAAACCGACGGCAAACAGACGAATCACTCATTGCTCCTGAGCGACCACGCCAGGGTCGATACCAAACCGCAGCTTGAAATTTTCGCTGACGACGTGAAGTGTACGCACGGCGCAACCGTTGGCCGCTTGGATGAGAACGCGCTCTTCTATATGAAGAGCCGCGGCATCGGCGCGGACAATGCCCGGGCCTTGCTGACCTATGCGTTTGCCGCCGAGGTGCTGGAGACGATCGAGCTCGACGCGTTACGCGACGGACTGGAAGCACTGGCGTTTGCCCGTTTCACTGCGGGCGAGCAGCATTAGCGCGGACCGCTGAAGATGCCAGCCGACCTGGAAGAGCTCTACCAAAGCATCATCCTCGACCACAACCGACGGCCGCAGAACTTTCGCGTGATCGAGAACGCGACGGCGCACGCCGAAGGGCTGAATCCGATGTGCGGCGATCAACTCCAGGTGTGGGTGCAGATGGATGGCGACACGGTAGCCGACGTTTCCTTTCAGGGCTCCGGATGTGCGATATCGAAAGCGAGCGCGAGCCTGATGACGCAGGCAGTCAAGGGCAAAACCCGCGCCGAAGCGGAAGGGATGTTTGACAGATTCCTCGCCCTCGTGACCGGAAAGGGTGATGGCGCTGAACTAGGTACGGGGCTCAGGGCATTTAGCGGCGTGAGTAAATTTCCGCTTCGCGTAAAGTGCGCGAGTCTTGCCTGGCACGCGATGAAGTCGGCTGTTGCCGGCAAGACGGCACCGGTAACGACCGAAGGGCCGGCATGACCAAGGATGGGTCGGTGCAGGGTTTTGAGCGCGTAAGCGCGGCCGACTTCGTGCCGGGCGAATTGCGGTCGGTGAGCTTCGGCTCGAGTGCGCGGATTTGTTTGGGCAACGCCGCCGGAGTGATGTTCGCCGTCGCGGACCGCTGCCCGCATTCGGATTTTCCCATGTCGAAAGGCACGATTGTCGATGACAAGTTTATCGAATGCGGTTGGCACGGCGCGCAGTTCGACTGCCGCAATGGCGACGTCGTACAAGGACCCGCGGATGATCCGATCCGGACATACGAGGTGCGCGTAGCCGATGGCGCGATCTGGGTGAGGAACAAGCCGTGATAGACTCCCTCGTCCCGCGCTCCGACTTCCCGCTGCTCGCAACGCATCCAATTCTGCGGTACCTCGATTCAGCCGCCACTTCTCAAAAACCGCGCGCGGTTATTGACGCTATTTCCAATTACTACGAAACCGTCAATGCCAATCCGCACCGTGGTGCGTACGCATTGAGCGCCGCCGCAACCGAAGCGTATCAACATTCGCGTGATGGAATTGCGACGTTCCTTGGCGTGGCCGACACGGACACGCTAATTTTCACCCGTGGGACGACGGAGAGTTTGAATCTCGTCGCAGCCACGTGGGGCCGCACCAATGTGCGCGCCGGTGATCGCGTCGTCGTCACGCGCATGGAGCATCACGCGAATTTTGTGCCTTGGCAGCAACTGTGCCTTGCGGCCGGCGCTGAATTTCGGATCGCCGAGCTGACGCCCCTCGGTGAAATCGATATGCCTGGGCTCGCCGCGCTCATTACACCAAATACAAAGATCGTCGCGTTCGGGCACGTATCAAATGCCTTGGGGACTATCAACGACATTGCGACGATTGCACAACTGGCTCACGCGGTTGGCGCGGTCGCCGTGTGCGACGGTGCCCAAGCCGTCCCACACATTGCCGTGACCTTCGATTCGCTCGGCGTCGATTTCTACGCGTTTAGCGGACATAAAATGCTGGGCCCAATGGGAATCGGCGGACTGGTTTCTTCTCGCGCAATTCTCGACACGATGCCGCCGTATCAAATGGGTGGCGACATGATTGCGATGGTGGGCGATGCGCAGACATCCTGGAATGTCCTACCACACAAGTTTGAGGCGGGAACGCCGAATGTCGAAGGGGCGGTTGGACTCGCCGCCGCCGTTGAGTATTTGTCGGATGTGGGATTGAGCCGGATCCACGCACACGAGATGGCGCTTGTCGACATGGCAATGAGAATGTTAGGCGAACTTCCCGGCGTTCGGGTGCTGGGGCCGCCGAGTGAGAGGCGGAGCGGGGTCGTGTCTTTTGTGGTGGATGGCGTGCATCCCCACGACTTGTCGCAACTGCTCGACGCGGACAGTATCGCAGTACGGGCGGGCCATCATTGCGCTCAGCCATTAATGAGAGCGTCCGGAGTGCCGGCGACAACGCGGGCATCGTTCTACTTATACAACTCCGAAGCGGATGTCACCGCGCTGGTGACCGCAGTAGAACGGGCGAGTCGAAAACTGGCGCACTGATCGTGTGTGTGTGCCGTGAGTTTTGTGCTTTTCGCTTAGAAGCTAGCGAATAAATGTACCGGCGCGAAGCTCACTCAATGCTTGCTGCAATTCGTTCTGGGTATTCATCACGATCGGGCCATACCACGCGACCGGCTCTTCTATCGGTTTGCCAGACACCAGCAAAAATCGGATTCCTTCCTCGCCGGCTTGCACGGTGATTTCGTCGCCGGTGTCAAAGACCACAAGCGACCGGTTGCCCGTAGATTCGCGTATCAGTACGTCCGTTTCCTTCTCCGTGAGAATTCCAATTGGAGAGCTGGCGTCTTTGAAACTGCCGCTTCCCGCGAACACGTACGCGAAGGCGTGCCGGTAGGCGTCGACGGGAATGGTTTTTTTCACGCCCGGAGGGACCGAGATATCCAAATAGCTCGGATCGGCGGCGATCCCTTCCACGGGGCCGTGTTTGCCCCAAAAATCGCCAATGATGATTCGCACCTTCGTCCCATCATCATCCGTGATTTCCGGAATCTCGCTGCTCACTACATCCTGATAGCGCGGCGGCGTCATTTTCTGCGCGCGTGGCAAGTTCGCCCACAATTGGAATCCATGCATAATGCCGCGCGGATCGCCCTTCGGCATTTCCTGATGGAGAATGCCGCTCCCTGCGGTCATCCACTGTACATCGCCAGCGGCTAACGTGCCATGATTGCCAAGACTGTCGCCGTGTTCGACAGTGCCGGCGAGGATGTAGGTAATCGTCTCGATGCCGCGGTGCGGATGCCACGGGAAGCCGGCGATGTAATCGGCCGGGCGCTCGTTTCGGAAATCATCGAATAACAGAAACGGATCGGTTTCGGCGGTATCGCCGAACCCAAAGGCGCGACGGAGTTTGACGCCGGCGCCTTCCATTGTGGGGACGGCTTCAATGATGCGTTTAACAGGACGTATCGACACGAATATATCCCGCTACGCCAATTGATTCCCGATCGGCAACGAACGAATGCGTTTGCCGGTCGCCTGAAAAATTGCGTTGCACAGCGCCGGGATCACTGGCGGCAACGCCGGCTCGCCCAACCCCGTTGGCGGGTGTGCCGTTGTACGAAAGGTGAACTCTACCGGTGGAGCCTGCACCATCCGAATCAACGGATACGTGTCAAAATTGCTCTGCATGGCCCGGCCGTTCTCAAATGTCATCTCCTGTCCAAGCGCGTGCGAGATGCCGTCAATCGCCGCACCCTGCATCTGTTGCTCGGCGCCACTCAAGTTCGTAAGTACGCTGCCGCAATCGCCGGCGACCCAAACTTTGTTCACCTTGAGTGCACCCTTCGCACTTACGGTCGCTTGAACCACTTCCGCGAAATATCCCTGATGACTGAAATGGAAAGCGACGCCCATTCCCGTGCCCTTTGGGAGTTTACGTTTGCCCCATCCTGATTTCTCACGAACAAGCTCGAGGACGCCACGCGCCCGTTCGGCATCAAAGCGGTCTGCCTGCGTCGCTGGGCCAACCTGACTCAACAGATCTATTCGGAAATCAATCGGATCCTTGCCGGCTGCATTCGCCAGCTCGTCAATGAACGACTGAATCACGAACGCCATCCCGTTGCTGCCTGGCGCACGGAGTGCCCCGGTGGGGATCCCGTGCGGTATGGCCGATGCTTCGGCCAGGTAGTTCGGCACATAGCGTGCCGGAAATTCGCCGGCATTCAGGTTGTCAAGAATCGCATGGTTCCGCCATGCGACCAATTTCCCATTCGCATCCACGCCGCCCTTCAGGTTAAAAAATCCGGCCTGCCGGTAGTGACCGTGCCGCATATCGTCCTCTCGTGTCCATAGCAACTTCACCGGCACGCCAGCCACCTTCGCGATCCACGCGGCCTCGACCATATAATCGTTCTTCAATCGGCGACCAAACCCGCCACCGATACGAGTAACATGAATCGTGATGTCCGACTCGGCGATGCCAATCGCTTTTGAGACGAGCGTGAGCCCCGATTGCGGTGTTTGCGACGGCGCCCAGATCTCGGCCTTGCCGTTTTTCACGGACGCCGTGCAATTCTGTGGCTCAAGGGTGGCATGATGGATGAATGGATAGAAGTACGACGCTTCCACCACTTTCGCCGCACCGGAGAACGCAGCGTCCACGTCGCCGTCTTTCCGAATCGTGCGCTGCGCCGGAAGCTTGGAGAGTTCGGCGGCTCGGGTGGCAAACCATTCTGTACTCTGCGCCGCCGTCGTTCCCAAGTCCCAACTCACCTGAAGTGATTGGCGGGCCGTTTTCGCGTACCACCACGAATCGGCAACGATCGCGACGCCACTCATCAGCCCGTCAAGTGCGTTGCCAATCTGTTCAACGACAAACACGTGCGTCACGCCGGGCATCTTCTTGATTTTGTCGATGTTCGCGCTCATTACCTTTCCGCCGAATACCGGGCACTTCTCGAACACGGCATACAGCATTCCCGGCACGACGACATCAATGCCATAAAGTGGCTTGCCGGTAAAAATCGCCTTGTTGTCGACGCCATGAATCCGCTGGCCGAGCAGGTGGTAGTCCTTGGGATCCTTGACGGGAATGGTTTTGAGATCCGGTGGTGTAAGCGTGGCCGCGGTCGCAGCAAGTGCTCCATAGCCTAGTGTGCGACCGGTTTTTGCATGGGTCACGCGACTATTGCGCGTTGTGCATTCCGACGCCGGCACGTTCCATGTTTTCGCCGCGGCGGCAACCAGTAGGGCGCGGCCGGCGGCGCCAACATGACGAAGATCGTCCCAGTTCATTGGCGTGGAGAGACTGCCTCCAGTGAACTGGACGCCGTACTTGGAGCGGTCGACGAGCCCTTGCTCGACCGTGACGTGCGACCAGTCGGCATCGAGCTCTTCGCAAATGATCATCGGCAGCGATTGCTTAACGCCTTGGCCGACTTCAGGGTTTTTGGCAATGATCGTGATGTTGCCATTGGCAAAGATTTTGATAAATGCATTGGGCACGAACTCTTCCGGCGGGGCAAACCCCGCCGTGTATTCCGCGACCGCCGCATCTGCGGAACGGACGTATGATCCGATGAGTAGCCCGCCGCCCGCGAGGGCCGAAACGCGGAGAAAAGAGCGGCGGCTGATCTGGGTGGCGATCGTCATTTGGCAGCCCCCGCGGACAATGTTGCAGCGCGATGCACGGCGGCGCGGATTCTATTGTAGGTGCCACAGCGGCAGATGTTGACCATCGACGCGTCGATATCGGCGTCCGTCGGTTTCTTTTTATTGGCGAGCAGCGCGGCCGCGACCATAAGCTGGCCCGCCTGACAGTAGCCGCATTGCGGCACGTCAATCTCTTCCCAAGCGCGCTGCACCGGATGCGTGCCGTCTTTGGACAGGCCCTCGATCGTCGTGATCTCCTGACCCGCTACTGACGAAATCGGCAGTGAGCACGACCGCACGGGCACGCCCTTCAGGTGCACCGTACAGGCACCACACTGGGCAATGCCGCAGCCGAATTTTGTCCCTTTGAGATTGAGTACGTCTCGCAGAACCCAGAGGAGCGGCATGTCCGATGGGACGTCGACGGTGGTGGATTTGCCGTTGATCTTGAGTGTGACTGACATATGTGCTCGCCTTTGACCAGGAATTTCGTAGGTTGCCTGCAAGATAGAGAATAGGCGGAAGATCGGCCGTCAGCCAGCGGCGAATGCCTGGAGTGGATTACGGGATAAACGTGCACCCCGGGGCACCGGCACATTTTGGACTCACCACGGTGAGACCCAAACGTGTGAGTTCGGCATTGAGCGCGACGAGGTCGATCTTCCAAACCTGGGCCAGCGCGTCCGTTTGAATTTTCAATTCCGCTGACAGATCGTTAAAAATTGGCACCGCATTGCCAATCGGGCGGCCGTCGCCATTGGCGACGACGCTTAACAGCGATGCCAAACGATTGTTGAGCTTGATCGGGAAGTTCAGCGGATCCTGTCCACTCTCATTCCGCACTTGATAGACGTCTTCTTCGACGGCCTTGGAGTGCGTCGTGACACGGTCCGCTGCCGCTTTGAGTTTTCCGTCTTGTGACTTGGTCAGCCGATCGACGACCTGAAGCCGCACATTGCGAATGTCGATGATCGCCTGATTTGCCTCGCTCACCTTGTCGCGCAGTTTAATGGCCAAAGAAAATTGCGCCTTGAGATCGGCGTCGCTCACATCATCGAACGTCGGATTGCGCTTCACGACAAGCGGTTGAGTTTGTGATTTGCCATCTACCGTCAGGCGGACCTTGTACGCACCCGGCGCGGCCGACGGGCCGTTCGTGCCCCCACCCCATAAGATCATTCCCGGAAAAGAAACCGCCGAGGTGTAGCGCAAGTCCCAATTCACGTGGTTCACCCCCGCGATCACCGGCGGCGCCACGTTGAATCCACCGCGGCCCCGACCGCCACCAGTAGCGGTGCTTAAAACCGCTCCGGCGCTATCTGGGGCATACTTTCGGACAACCGCGCCGGCACTGTCAAGGAATTCCAATGTTACGCTTTTTGCCGGATGCTTCAGCCAATAGGTGACGGACACACCAGTGGTCGAGCGAATGGCCGGTGACGGTGCAAATAGCCACGCATCCGGCGCGGACGCGATCGCGTCACTCCACTGCCTGATGGGGCTGATATTATCGAGAATGTAAAAGCCTCGGCCCTGCGTAGAGATCGCCAGGTCACTGCCTTGCACGATCAAGTCGGACACGGGAAGATCCGGAAGATTCAGCGAGAGCGACTGCCAGTTTGTGCCGTCATCGTATGAGTAATAAACGCCATGCTGCGTGGCCGCGTAGAGCAGTCCTTTGCGCGTGGGATCTTCGCGCACCGCGTGTGCATAGTCGTCGGATCGGATGCCGTTTATGATTTTTGTCCAGCTTTTGCCGTAGTCGGTAGTCTTGTAGATGTACGGTGCATTATCGCCCATCAGCGGCCGCTTCACGGCGATGTATGCGCCACCGGTGTTGAACGCGGACGCATCGATTTGACTGACCCGTCCGAAGTCGGGCATGTCCTTGGGCGTGACGTTCGCCCACGTCTTGCCACCGTCTTTGGTCACGTGCACGAGTCCGTCATCGGAACCCGTCCAGATGACATTCACATCGCGCTTCGAAGGTCCGATAGAAAAAATCACGGCGTACACTTCGGGGCCGTTCATGTCGCCGGTAATAGGGCCACCGGAATGTCCCATCGTTTTCGGATCGTGACGCGTGAGATCCGGGCTGATCTTATCCCACGTTTGGCCGCCATTGGTAGTCTTCCACAAATGTTGCGACGAAGTGTAGAGCACCTTGGGATTGACCGTCGAAAAGAGCACCGGGAAAGTCCATTGCCAGCGCTCCTTCAGTGCGCTCGACGGCTCGCCGGAGAACATCCGGGGATACGGATTCACTTCCCTGCTCTGTCCGGTACGTCGATTCAGCCGTTCGAGAAAACCACCATTGTTCGCACCGGAGAAAAAAATGTCCGGGTCCTTCGGGTCAGGAGCGATATAACCTGGCTCTGATCCGCCAGGGCTGTAGAGCGTCAGCGCCGCGCCGCCGCGGCCGCCGCGCCCGCCTCCTCCGCTCAGCCCGGTGTTGCTCGGAATGCACACGGTAGAACCATCTTGCTGTGCGCCGCAAATGTGATACGGCACATGCGCCGTGGCCGCGACGTGATACATCTGAGGCGTGGGAAAATCTTCGGCGCTCCACGTTTGGCCGCCATTCGTCGAGACAACACCGCCGCCGTCGTTTGCCAATACCAGGTGTTGTGTGTTGTCCGGATCAATCCATAAATCGTGATGGTCACTATGCGTACCACCCATTCCGATGATCGTCTTGCCACCATCGACCGATTTGTAGGCCGTCACGTTTAAGACATAGACCTGATCGGCGTTCTTAACGTCGGCGATAACTTGGGTGTAGTAAAAGGCGCGCTGACGAATATTTCGATTGTCGTTGATCAAGGCCCATGTGGCGCCAGCATCGTCGGAACGAAACAGTCCCCCTTTCTCGTTTTCGACAATCGCGTAAACCCGGTTGGGGTTGGCCGGCGATACGGCCACTCCAATCCGGCCAATGAGGCCGCTGGGCAGTCCCGGGTTGCGTGTGATCTCCGTCCACGTCTCGCCGCCGTCAGTCGATTTGAACAATCCGCACCCCGGACCGCCACTCGACATCGTGTACTCGGTGCGGAACGCCTCCCACATCGCAGCATACATCACGTTGGGATTTGTCCGGTCAATCGAGATGTCAATTGCCGCAGTGCGATCATTGCGATAGAGCACCTTCCGCCAGCTCTTGCCGCCATCGGTGCTTTTGTACACGCCGCGCTCTTCATTGGGCACGCCGAACCGCCCGAACGCCGCAGCGAATACGATATCCGGATTTGTCGGATGCACACGGATACGGGAAATGTTTTCAGTTTTCTCGAACCCGATATGCGTCCACGTTTTGCCGGCGTTGACAGATTTGTACATACCATCGCCCGCCATAATGTTGCCGCGAATCGCACTTTCACCTGTTCCGATGTACACGATGTCCGGATTCGATTCCGAAACGGCAACGGCACCAACGGACGCGCTGGTGATTTGTCCGTCCGTCACCGGTGCCCACGTGGTACCAGCGTCGGACGTTTTCCAGAGTCCTCCGCCTACCGCGCCGAAATACGCCTCTTTCGGTCGGCCCTTCACTCCGGCAACAGCAATGGAACGTCCGCCCCGATCGGGCCCCAGACTACGCCAACGAAACGTTTTCATCAGCGCAGTGTCGATCGCGCCGGCCGGCCCGCGATGTGCGCGTGGATCGAATGTCGTATCGGCACTCCATCCGGAACCGACAACGATGCAGGCGGCAGCACCAACGGCGAGAACGAACGGGCGGTAAATGCGGGGCATAGCAGATCCTGGCGCGTAGGGGGCGTATATTGGCTGGAAGCTACCGACTGCTTATGGAGAATCAATGCGATTAATTACGGCCGCCGCCGCTCTGATGTTGGCGCCGTCGCTGTTTGCTCAGGGCCTGGGGACACACGAACCCATTGGACATGCCGTACGCGCCGTCACTCCGCCAGTGATCGACGGTCGTGGCGACGATGCCGTATGGACGCTCGCGCCACCGATGACCGGCTTTCGCCAGTTCGACCCCGGTGAAGACCTCGATCCCTCGTATGCCACCGAGGTGCGGGTCGCCTACGACGATCACTACTTGTACGTGCTCGTCCGGGCCTACGATCCCCATCCGGACAGCATCCGTCCACTGCTCAGCCGCCGCGATGTAAAAACATCGAGTGACCAGATTAAGATCATTATCGACGCCTTTCACGACCGTCGCACCGGCATAGAGCTGGCCGTCAATCCGGCTGGCGTGAAGCGTGACTATTCCATCTACTCCGACATCGTCGAAGACCCGACATGGGATGGCGTATGGGACGTCGAGACGCGAATCGACGAAAAAGGATGGGTGGCCGAGTTTCGCGTGCCGTTCAGCCAACTGCGGTTCAATGCGAAAGCTGAACACGTCTTCGGGTTTGGGGTTTGGCGCGACATCACCAGGCTCAACGAACGTGATTCGTGGCCCGTGTATCGAAAGTCCGTGAATACTTTGATTTCGCAACTCGGAACACTGGATGGCATCAAAGGGATCGCAGCGCCGCGACGACTGGAGTTACTGCCGTATACCGTTGTGAAGAACGCGTCGGAGCCAACGACCACCGGCAATCGCAGTGTGAATCACGCCACAGTTGGGCTCGACGCAAAAGTGGGGCTGACGCCGACGGTGACGCTCGACGCCACCGTTAATCCGGATTTCGGGCAAGTAGAATCCGATCCAGCTGTATTGAACCTCTCGGCGTTTGAGATTCAGTTCGCGGAGCGACGTCCATTTTTTCAGGAAGGCGTTGGCCTGTATAAATGCGGTGGCCCGTGTGAGGGAATCTTCTATACGCGACGGATTGGCCGCTCGCCGCAACTGCGCGCATCAGCACTCGATCCGGCGTTCACGGGCATTACCGGCGCCACAAAACTCACCGGCCACTTTGGGAACGGCATTGCCATCGGCATTGTTGACGCCGTCACGGAGCAAGTCCGCGGCAGCGCCGGTACAACCATAGAACCCAAGACAAATTATTTTGTGGGCCGGGCCGTACGCGAATTTGATGGCGGACGTTCGCAGATCGGTGCGATGCTGACCGATACGCGACGCCAGGTCGACGACGCCACCGGCCAGCTGCTCCGCCGGTCTGCGACCACCGGGCTTGTTCAAGGGTACACACAATTTTGGCGCGACCAGTGGCAGGTGATGGGATACGGTGCGGTAAATCGCGTGGAAGGCAGCGCAGCAGCCATCGCGCTCACACAAACCGGAAGCGTGCATTACTTCCAGCGCCC
>JANYBD010000222.1 GCA_025360995.1 Gemmatimonadota bacterium | reverse complement strand
GGGCATTGCCACGGGACGCACGGGACAATGCGATGCGGTGAACACTCCGGTGAGACATGACACCTCGCCGAAAATGACGACACCCCGCTGCGGGAAACGTGTCCCGGGCGGGGTGAAGAGAATGGGGCGGAGGCTCCAGCCAGCGACCGCGGAGAGCGGCCGAGGCGAGTGTCGCTGGAGGATGTGTCCTGGCAAGCGAGCCATGAACCCCCGTTGAAACGCGGCGCATTCGTGTGTGCGTGCAATGAAAATCACGCTATCCACACATTGACTTTCGGGAATGTTGCTTGGTAACACGAACACCGCAAGAGGGGCTCGAAGCGCCCGCGCCGACTGTTACTACATCGCGAATCAGGTGTGCCGTAACATCGTGCTCGTCGTCGAGAGTCCGGCGGCGAACGCCAAAAACGCTACCGCTGTCCATGCCGAGCTGAACGCGAAGCTCCCAAATTGCGTCGTTGGTCCCACCAACACAGCGAAAGCGAACGGCATCGAAATTTTCGCGAACACTGTCGCCGCGAACGCGGCCGCGAAGCTCGCGCCCGCGAGTGCCGCGGCGGTACCCTTAGCTCCATACGGCGAGATAATCGTCACCATCGCCGACATGAACGCAAAAAACAGCGCCGCGACCATAAGGGGAAAGGCCGCGCATACCATTGAATAGGCCGCATCGGCTTCGGGTGCTGGTGCACAGAGTTCTGCCGTGCCGCGCCCGCGGAGATAATCACAGTCGCTGTGCGCCGATGTCGCCCGCGCCGGCTCCATAATGTGTGAGATCTTGCGCAGGCCAATGTTGTAGCGCGTGCCGTCTTCCAGTGTCGCCCGGGCCCAATACCCCTGCAACGCAATCGCCAGCAGGGCGACGGCGATAAGACACGATCCGCTCACAAGTTTGGGGCGCACGCCGGAAGGTTGCACGTCGCGCCGACACAGCACCAGTGGGAGCTGGGTTTGCCTCGTTCCGCGTCGCCCCTACGCCCGCTACCTTTTAAGACGTCGCCCGCCCGCCAATGCACCGGCAGGCCCACCGATCCCCGCTTCACCGACCAATGGCTACTTCGACTAAGACCCGTCGCAACACGCACGGTCTCTCCCGCGAACAACTCGTCGCAGCATATCGCACGATGCTCTTGTCACGCCGCATTGATGACAAAGAGATCGGCCTCAAACGCCAGAATAAAATCTTCTTTCAGATCTCCGGCGCCGGTCACGAAGCATTGTTGACCGCTGCCGGTCTCGTGCTCAAGCCGGCGTACGACTGGTTCTATCTCTATTACCGCGACCGCGCCCTCTGCCTGCAACTCGGCATGACGGCCGCAGAAATGCTGTATTCAGCGGTCGGCGCCGCGATCGACCCAAACTCTGGCGGCCGTCAGATGCCGTCCCACTGGGGCCACAAAAAGCTCAACATCACATCGACATCGTCGCCCACCGGTACGCAATTCCTGCAAGCCGTTGGCGCCGCAGAGGCGGCGTTGCGCGCTCAACAGAATGGCATTGCAGACGACGGCTTCAAAGGCGATGAGGTGGTGCTAGTCACTACGGGCGACGGCACCACGAGCGAGGGCGAGTTCTGGGAGTCACTCAACTCGGCCGCCAATCTCAAAGTGCCGGTTGTGTATATCGTCGAAGACAACGGATATGCGATTTCGGTCCCGGTCGAAGTGAATACGGCCGGCGGATCAATCAGTGAACTCGTGAAGTCGTTTCCAGGACTGTATGTGCAGACCGTGGACGGCTGCGATTTGCTGGCATCGTATGAGGTGATGCAAAAGGCCGTGCAATACGCCCGCGACCGGAAGGGACCAGCGCTGGTGCACGCGAAGGTAATTCGGCCGTATTCGCATTCCTTGTCGGACGACGAGGTGATGTACCGTCCGGCAGCCGAGCGTGAAGCCGATGCTGCACGCGACCCTATTACGACTTTTCCGAAGTGGCTCGTGGAAGAAGGTTACGCGACCGAGGCGGAACTCGCGACGATGGCCGAAGCGGTCAACGCCGAAGTCCTTGCCGCGACGGACGACGCGCTCGAACAGCCCCAGCCGGCCGCGACTACCGTAGCCTTTGCCGTCTATTCACCGGATGTCGATCCGACAAGCGAGCAGTTCGATACCGAAGATGACCCGCAGTTTTCCGGCGAGCCAACGACGATGGTCGACTTGCTCAATGCCTGCATGAAAGACGAAATGCGGCGCGACAATAAAATTCTTGTCTTCGGTCAGGACGTTGCGGACGTCTCGCGCGAAGCAAATCTCGGCAAAGTGAAGGGCAAAGGTGGCGTCTTTAAAGTCACGTGGGGATTGCAAAAAGAATTCAGCGGGAAGCGCGTGTACAACACACCACTTGCCGAAGCCACGATCGTTGGTCGGGCCGTGGGCCTTGCCCATCGCGGCTTCAAGCCGCTCGTCGAAGTGCAGTTCTTCGACTACATCTGGCCGGCCTATATGCAACTCCGCGACGAAGTCGCCACGATGCGCTGGCGTTCAAACAACGCATTCAGTTCGCCGATGGTGGTGCGTACCACGTACGGCGGCTACATCCGCGGTGCCATCTATCACTCGCAAACCGGTGCATCGCTGTTCACGCATTGCCCGGGACTGCGGGTGGTGTGTCCGAGCACGGCACTCGATGCCAATGGCTTGCTTCGCACCGCAATTCGTTGCGACGACCCGGTGATTTTCCTTGAGCACAAACACTTGTATCGTCAGACCTACAACAAGGCGCAGTATCCGGGTCCGAATTTCATGATTCCGTTCGGCAAGGCGAAGATCGTCAAAGAAGGGGCCGACGTCACGCTGGTGACTTACGGAGCGACCGTGCAACGTGCACTGGTAGCGGCCCGAGAGGTCGCCGAGCGCGGCATCGATGTTGAGGTGATTGACTTGCGCACACTTTCTCCGTGGGATCGCGAGGCCGTGTTCACGAGCGTCAAGAAAACCGGGCGCGCGATCGTGGCCTATGAAGATTCCTTGTCGTGGGGCTACGGCGCCGAGATTGCGGCGGCCATTGCTGACGAGTGTTTCGCGTGGCTCGACGCACCCGTCAAGCGGGTGGCAAGCGCGGATACGTTTGTGGGGTACGCGCCGCAACTCGAAGACGCGATTCTACCGCAGATTTCGGACTTCGTGAAGGCCTACGAGGACATCACGCGCTTTTAGTGCCGTGATGACGCGTGCCCGGAAATCAGTCGCGTCGCGACGAGGCCGCGTCACGGACGTCGAGTAGGATTTCGAAGTACAGTTGCTCGCGCCGGTAGGCAAAATCGAGCTGGGCCATTTGCGCATCATCGCCGGTGGTTTTGGCGCGCTCAAATGCTTCGCGGTACATCTCGTCGAGATTGGCCAGTATGCGGTCGCGGGAACGTGACATTCGTGGATTCTCCAAGAGAGCGGCAGTAAGGCGCGGTGCATCGACCCGCGCGGACGCTTGTGGCGCCGGAGTAGCGGAATCAAGCAAGAATTTTTTTGCGGCGCCGAGTGCCATCCGGCGGGCGTTGAACGGGTCCGTCATGCCGAAAAGATAACCTGCGTTCAGCGCACGTCGCGTTGCGCGATAAGGCGGGCGACCGCGGCATCGTCTTCGACGAACGGCAGTAGCGAGGCGATCACGTCGGGTTCGTTCTCACCCTCGACGGCCATCAGCGCTGGCGGGTTGCCCCCACCGCCGGATGACCGCTGCGTGCCAGCCCGGCGATCCACTTCGATAACTGCTCGAATCGGCCCGCTGCCATCTGGCGTCAGACGCCGGATGCGGACTACAGGACCGTTCGACATTGTGCGTTCGTAAAGCGTCTCGGACATCAGCGGGCCCTCGGCCATATGCAATCAGCGAAATTCGCGCGTCCTGCGCCTGTGCGCAAGTCACATCCAGACGCTTTTCAGCCACCTAAGCGGTGGAACACCGCCTCGTCTATGATCCGGCCATCCCGGAGATGCTCTACTACAATCCGTTCCAGCAACTCCGGGGTGACGCCACCATACCATATACCCTCAGGATACACTGCAATGATCGGGCCGCCTCCGCATACTCCGAGGCACGGCGCTTCCGAACGTTTTACCCGGTCAGGGCCGAACAGCAAGTCTTCACGTTGCAACAATGCCGCAAGCTGACTGTACAACAGACGACCCTGCCGGTTGGGCGAACAGAAACTGCCCGTGCACACCAGCACGTGCCGACGGTAGGCATCCATCACAGGGCGTTCTGGCATCGAAGTAAACGTAGCACCTGCCCAACTGGAGTTTCTATGCGGAATCACTTTCTGGCAATTGCATTCCTCACCGTCGGCGGCGCCTCCTGCCATCACCCTGTCCGGGAGGATGCCGGCGCCGATGGCTTGGCTTCGGTAACTGGTATCGTGACCGATGCGGCGTCGGGGCGGAGCGTGAGTCGCGCCGTTGTTCGGTTGGATCCCATCCGTCCTGACGGGAATGGCGCAGCTGACAATCCATCTGGTGGGTCGAGCTCCACGGACAACTCCGGCCGTTTTAGTATCGGGCAGTTGTCGCAGGGAGACTACTCCCTCACCATCTCGGCGCCTTCTTACAACAGCTACTCAAGTCCCATGCGATTGTCCGGCAGTCAAGCACGGACACTTAAGGTCCAGCTAAGGACAACTTCGCGATGTATTCCCACCCCGGCCTTTGCTGGTCAAGTTTCCACGAAGTGCTAATTCGACCGTCACGCCATCGATCCCCAGCCAATATCCTTTCCGATATGCTCTGCTCCCAGCGTGTTCGCATTGCTTTGGCCGCCCTTGTAATCGTTCCGGTAGCGGCGAAATCCCAAGGCGTGTCCGACGCACCCCTCCCGCGCGATTCGGCGGTGACGACCGGCCAGTTACCAAACGGACTGCGGTATTTCATTCGCCATAACGCCAAGCCGGAAAAACGCGCCGAACTACGGCTCGCGGTAAATACCGGCTCGATTCTCGAAGCCGACGACCAGCGTGGACTGGCGCATTTCGTCGAACATATGGCATTCAACGGCACCAAGCGCTTTCCGAAAGCTACGATCGTGAATTTTCTGGAGCGCGTCGGCATGCGCTTCGGCGCCGACGTCAATGCGTATACGTCGTTCGATGAAACGGTCTATATGCTGCAGATTCCCACGGACACGGCGCGGCTCGTGAATACGGCGCTCGATATTCTCGAGGACTGGGCCCACGAGCTGACCTTCGATCCGGCCGAGATCAGGAAAGAACGTGGTGTGGTGATTGAGGAGTGGCGTACGGGGCGCGACGCCTCGACTCGCGTATCGTACCGCCAGTTTCCGGTGATGCTCCGCGGATCACAATACGCGCTGCGTATTCCGATTGGTACCAAGGAAAATCTCGAAACATTCGCCGACAGCCTCGCGAAGAACTTTTACCGCGACTGGTATCGCCCGGACTTGATGTCGATCGTCGCCGTTGGCGATTTCGACGTGAAGGAAATGGAGTCGAAGATTCTTGAACGATTCGGCCACATTCCCGCCGCCGCAAAGCCGCGCCCGCGGCTTGCCGCCCCGGTACCGGACCACGCTGAAACACTCGTCTCAATCGAAACGGACAAAGAGTACCCCAACAAGACCGTCTCGCTCCTCTGGCTCAAGCCACACGAAGAAGTGCGCACGATCGGCAACTTCCGGCGTACGCTGGTATCCGGATTCTACGACGGAATGATGAACCAGCGGTTCCGCGAAATGACGTCCAAGCCCGATGCGCCATTTGCGTTTGCGGGTTCCGGACGTGGCGGCCTGGTGCGGACCAAGGACATCTACCAACTCGAAGCCGGAGTCAAAGACAACGACTTCGCGTCTGGTGCCGAAGCACTCCTTGCCGAAGCCGAGCGCGTGCGCCGATTTGGATTCACGCCGGGTGAACTCGACCGCCAGCGGATAAACTTTCTGCGCGATCTCGAGCAGGCATATGCCGAACGCGACAAGTCGGAATCGGCCGGATTCGCCGATGAATACGTTGGGATCTTCCTGTCTGGCGGGCCAATGATGAGCATTGGTCAGACCCAAGCGCTGTCGAAACAAATTGTCCCCGGCATCACGATCGAGGAGATCAACGCGCTCGCCCGCACAACTTTTACGGCGACGAACCGCGTGGCGATGATCGCCGCGCCGGAAAAAGCCGACGTGACCGTCCCGTCCGCGGAACAGCTACTCGCTGTGTACGACAAGGCCAAGGACGCAAAACTCACCGCGTACGTCGACGAAACTATCGACGCCCCTCTCGTACCCGTACTACCGGTGCCGGGCAAGATTGTGACGGAACGCACGCTACCGGAAACGGGCATCCTCGAATGGACGCTGTCGAACGGTGCGAAGGTGCTGTTGAAGCCGACCGACTTCAAGGCTGATGAAGTCTTTTTTGCCGGTCAGGCGCCTGGCGGTTCCTCGTTGCTCGAAGACCGGGATATTGCGACGGCCGACGGAAGTCCACTGCTCTTTCAGGTCAGCGGCGTCGGAGCCTTCGACCGCAACGCGCTTCAGAAAAAGCTTACGGGCAAAAAGGCTGGTGCCAGCACTTTCATCAGCGCGAAGGAAGAAGGGGTCAATGGGTCCGCATCACGCCAGGACATCGAAACGCTCTTTCAACTCGTTTGGCTGAGATTTACGCAGCCGCGTGTCGATACGGCGGCGTTCCAAGCGATCAAGAATCAGGCGCGATCCGTTCTGGCCAATCAGCGCAACCAACCGACCAGTGTCTTTGGTGATACGGTCGCCATGACAATGGCCCAATACAGTCCGCGACTAAAGTTGTTCACACCGGAGCTACTCGATTCGGTGAATGTCGGCCGTGCCCTCGAGATTTACAAAGAGCGATTTGCGAACGCCGGTAACTTCACCTTTTTTATCGTCGGGAGTTTTGCGGCCGACTCCATTCGGCCCTTCGTCGAGCGTTACCTCGCGTCGCTCCCCACCCGTGGCATCAAAGAACACGTCGTCGACCGTGGCGTGCGGCCCCCCAAAGGTGTGATCACGAAAGTCGTGCGGAAGGGCATCGAACCGAAAGCGCAGACCGAACTCATTTTTACGGGTCCGTGCGCGTACAGTTTTGAGAATCGCCACGTGCTGTCCGGTCTCCGCGAGCTGCTCGACATCCGGCTCCGCGAAGTGCTGCGCGAAGACAAAGGCGGAACGTATGGCGTCAGCGTCGGGGCGAGTTGCAACAACATTCCGTATCAACGCGCCCGCATCGATATTTCTTTTGGTAGCGCACCGGAACGGGTGGATGAACTCACCCGCGCTGTTTTCGCAGTGATCGACAGCGTCAAAGCAGGTGTGGTCAGTGACTCGAACCTGACCAAGATCCGCGAAATCACCGTGCGTCAGCACGAAACCGCGTTGAAACAGAATGAGTCATGGCTCAATGCAATGGCCGACGCCTCCGAAGACGGCCGTGACCAGCGCGACTGGCTCCGCATTCCCGAGCTTGCCCGGAAACTCACCAAAACCCAGCTCCGCGACGCGGCACGGTTGTACCTCAACACCAACCAAGTCGCACGCTTCACCTTGTTGCCCGAGGACGCGCCGAAACCGCCGGCCATTAAGCCATAAACGCGGGTTCACGCGAATCCGAATCTGCGGCGCCACCACAGCGCCGCGCGTTAGCATATTTTTCATTCGATGCCCACACCTGAAGATTTCTTTGCCATCGACATCCGCGTGGGAACCGTTGTTCGGGCCGACGTCTTTCCGGAAGCACGTAAGCCATCGCTTAAACTGGAGATCGATTTCGGCCCTGAGCTCGGCATCCGGCAATCGAGCGCCCAAATAACCGTGCACTACACACCAGAGTTGTTATTGGGGCGGCAGGTCATCGCCGTGGTAAACATCGGTGAACGCCGGATTGCGGGATTCATGAGTCAGGTGCTGGTGCTGGGAGCGATGCCATCGGCGACGGAGGTGGTATTACTCGGTGCCGGACACGCCGTCGCCAATGGAACGCGAATCGGATAGGGAATTTTTTTAGGGGAGTCATCGAATGCCTGTTGGACCAACTGCCGACGAGATCGTGATCAAAGGATATGTACATCCGGACCGCCTCGTCTCCACCGCGTGGCTCGCCGAACATCTTCACGATCCCGGTCTTCGGATACTTGAAAGTGACGAGGACGTGCTCCTCTATGACCTCGGCCACATTCCAAACGCCCAGAAAATCGATTGGCACACGGATCTCAATGACAGCGTACAACGCGATTACGTGACGCCGGCGGAGTTTCAGAAACTGCTTCGCGCGCGAGGGATCGACACCAGCACGCCCGTCGTGCTCTATGGTGACAAGAGCAATTGGTGGGCCACGTACGCGCTCTGGGTCTTCGAACTGTTCGGCTTCACCAACGCGCGCATTCTTGACGGCGGCCGTACGAAATGGGAACAGGAGGGGCGCCCGCTGGTCACCGATGTTCCCGCCTTCCCCGCGTCCGGATATACCGCACCGGCACGCGATGATGTCACCATCCGTGCCTTCTATCATCAGGCGCGTGCGCATCTCGAAAAGGGCGGGAAGTTTGTGGATGTGCGTTCGCCCCAGGAGTTTTCGGGCGAACGCACACACATGCCCGACTATCCGCAGGAAGGCGCGCTACGCGGTGGGCACATCCCCACGGCGCGGAGTGTGCCGTGGGCTCGCGCCGCGAACCCCGATGGTAGTTTCAAGAGTGCCGATGAACTGCGGGCGATTTACGAACTGGAGCAGGGTCTCAAACCAAACGACGAAGTCATCGCCTACTGTCGCATCGGCGAGCGGTCGTCCCACACCTGGTTTGTGCTTACCTATTTGCTAGGCTATACCAACGTGAAGAATTACGACGGGAGCTGGACAGAGTGGGGCAACGCCGTGCGGGCCCCCATCAAGATCGGAACGCAACCGTGATCAACGATCGCGCCGGCTCGGGAAATGATGTGCGCGCCGATCTCAGTGTCAGCGCACAGTGGAAGGGCGGACAACGCTTCACGGCGGGCAACGCCTGGCAACCAGCTATTCATATCGACGGGAACTCGAAAGAAGGCCCGAGTCCGCCAGAGGTGTTGCTCTGCTCGCTGGCCACCTGCACCGCGATTGATATTGTCCTGATTCTCGAAAAACGGAGGACGCCCGCCGCAACACTGGACGTAGATGTCACCGCAGAGCGCGCCGACCGCTCCACAAGTGCTCCACGGCGGATCACCAAAGCACACCTCGGTTTTCGTATCACCGGCGACGGCATCGAGCGCGCGCAGGCCGAACGTGCGATCGAACTTGCAGTTACGAAATACTGCACTGTTCGCGATACGCTCGATCCGACGATGCCGGTCACCTGGGCGCTGACATTGAACGGCGCCTAACGCCGCAGCTCCCGAATAGCGTGCCGCAGTTCGGGCAACAACACCCGAGTCAGGGCGAGCTCAACCGCCGCCTTCGATCCCGGCAATGACACAATCAGCTTCCCGTTCGCACCGCCAGCTACGGCGCGCGACAGTATCGCCGCAGTGCCCACTTGTTCCTGATACGAAATCATCCGGAAGAGTTCGCCAAAACCGGGGAGCTCTTTCTCCATCAGGGGGCGCACCGCTTCGACGGTGCGATCGCGACTGCCGAGCCCCGTACCACCCGTGAGCACAATCGCGTCAACGTCGTCGCGCTGCAGCGCCAACCGAACATATTCGCGCACTGTAGGTTCATCGTTGGCAAAGAGCGCATAGTCCACCACAACGTGTCCCGCCTGTTCCAGCAGCGAGCGCATCAGTGGGCCGGATTCGTCAGTCGCGGTCGTGCGTGAGTCGCTGACCGTGACAATCGCGCATCGCACAGGCGGTCGCGCGTCACCCTCAGCCCGATGGGTGCTGGTTCCTGAAGGAATCGTGTTCATATTACAAAGGCTCGCAGACGCACCTCGTTCCCGCAACTCCGCCAATGACAATCGCCGACCTTCGCCGCGAATACGCCCGTGAATCGCTGACCGAGCGTGACGTGGAAAAAAGCCCGATCCAACAGTTCGAGCGTTGGTTCGCCCAAGCCCGGAGCGCCGACGTACCGGAGCCGAATGCTATGTCGCTGGCGACTAGTTCGGCCGCCGGGCAACCGTCCGTGCGCATCGTGCTCCTGAAAGGCATGGACGAAAACGGCTTTGTGTTTTTTACCGACTACCGAAGCCAAAAAGCGGACGATCTCGCGGCGAACCCGCGCGCGTCACTCTGTTTTTTCTGGCCGGAGCTTGAGCGGCAGGTGCGCATTTCCGGCACGGTAAGCCGGGTGAGCCAAGCCGAATCCGCCGAATATTTCAAATCGCGGCCGCACGGGAGCCGCGTTGGCGCGTGGGCGTCGCATCAAAGCAGCCTGCTCAGTGCGCGGGAAAAACTCGAAGCCGACGTAGTGCGACTGCTCGAGCAATATCCGGAAGGCAGCGATGTGCCGCTTCCGCCGCACTGGGGCGGTTTTCGCGTGACACCGAACGCCTTCGAGTTCTGGCAGGGGCGGCTAAGCCGGCTGCACGATCGCATTTTTTACCGGCGCAGCGGCGAAGGCTGGGAGTTGGGTCGGCTCTCCCCGTAACTGTCAGAGCGTCTTCATTGCCTTTTTTGCCGCGTCTAAATTCGGATTGAGTTTAACCGCCGTTTCGAATTCCTTCCGCGCTTGCCCTTTGTCGCCTTTGCGGATGAGGAGTTCACCGAGGCGGAAGTGAATCATCGCCGGCACTGGCACATTGGGATCCACGCCAACGATTGGCGCCGTCAATGCCAGGCGCAATGCCTGCTCGCCGCGATCGAGCTGCTTGCCGGACGTTGTGGCGATGCGACCGAGCCACACCAGCGCGCTCGGCTCACCGGGGTGCCGCGCGAGAAAACGTTCAAGTTGCACCAACGCTTCGTCGGCCCGGGCGTTTGTCGCGAGCCAGTTCGCATAGGTGAACACGGCAACACTGCTGTCCGGAAACTCCAACACCGCTGCGTGGTGCTCTCGTTCGACCGTCACCTGGTCCTTGGCGTAGGCGGCGAGCGCCGCGCGCGCCAAATGTCCACGCAACGGATTCGCATGAGCGATCGCATCGGCTTGCTCGCGGGCCTTGGCCACACTGCCGCCGATGAGTCCCGGCGCGCGCAAGTAAAACTGGAGGAGTCCATCCCGCGCACTAATGTTTTTGGGGTTCAGCTGGAGCGCCCGCTCGAACTCCGACTTGGCCCGCCTGGCCATTCCAGGTTGGTGGAAAATTCCCGCGCGGACTGCTTGGGTGCCGATGGCACGCGCCAGCCAGAGATGATAGTCGGACGTTTTGTCGTCGATCTGAATAGCCCGTTCAAACGACTTTACAGCCAAGTCGAAATTGCCGGCATCATACGCAGCGCGTCCCGCCCGAAAGCTGTCGACTGCATTTGGTGCCTGCAGCGCCAACGGAAGCGCGAGCACGAAAAGGCGTCCGAACAAATGCCTCATTGCCAGTCCTCCGGCGCGGCTTCGAGTTCACCGCGCAGTTTGACATAACTCTCGTATCGCGCCCGGGAAATATTCCCGGCTTCCACTCCGTCACGCACCGCACAGCCGGGCTCGTGGGCGTGCGAGCAGTCCGCAAATTTGCACTGACCAAGTGACGTGCGAAACTCCGGAAAACATTGATCGAGTTTGTCCGGTAACAGCCCCCACATACCAACCTCACGCAGTCCGGGTGTATCGACCACGAATCCACCAAGCGCGTCAGGTACAGGAATGAGCACGGCGCCTACTGTCGTATGACGCCCTTTGTTTACGGACTCACTGATCTCGCCCGTCCGCAGTGTCAATCCCGGAAAAAGCGCATTCACCAGCGATGACTTTCCGACACCAGAAGGTCCGCTGAGTGCAGACGTCGTACCGGCCAGCACATCATGGAGCTCCCGCAGTCCGACATTCCCTTTCACGCTTGTCCGATGCACCTGATATCCCGCCCGCTCATAGTCACTGGCGATTGCGTCCACGCCGGATGGTCCGCCGACCAAATCCACCTTATTGAACACGATGCGCGCCGGAATGTCGTTTCCTTCGGCGATCACCAGAAACCGGTCGAGCATGCGCACGTGCGGTTCCGGTTTTGCGGCGGCGAACACAACAATGACCTGATCGACATTGGCGGCGACAATCCGTTCACCACGCCCTCCGCCAGGCGAGCGTCTGGCAAGCGCTGAGCGGCGGGGATGAATTTCCGTGATCGCCCATGCTCCCGCAGCGTCGCGCTCGTCCTGTTCGACCGTGACGTTGTCGCCTACAGCGAGTTTCATCGCGCCATCTTTTTTCATTCGGCCGCGCAATGACACGTCGTGCTGCGCCGCATCGGAAGTCAGCACGGTCCAGATGCCACCCGTCCCACTGAGCACCACACCTTGAAGATCGGTCACGCGTGTCCTGCGGTGGTGTCATCAGATTCGTCTTCAATCACATTCAACCAGCGGTGGCCCGATTCACCGTCCCGCGCTCGCAACTGTGCATCGAGGTGACGCTGCGCGTCGGTAAGCGACAGTGCGGTGAGTTCATATTCGGCTTCCGGTCCCGAATTTCCATAAGCAAGAAATTCAGACTCGAGATGACCCTCTACTAACTGCGCCCCCATTCTGGACCATCGCACAAACAAAAGGTAGGCACCGAATGGACGAACCGGATCGCCAGTGCTATCGCTCAGAATTTCGAGACTGTAAGACATTCCATCTCGTCCTTCGAGTGCGGCCGGCCGCGAATGCACGGCGGCGTATCCGCCTACCGTGGACTCATCGCCCTTGGAATAATCTGCCGGGAGATGCTGGCCCGGACTCACGCCCGTAGCGCCTGGCGACCGTTCTTTTTGCCGGCGAGCTCGCGGACAATGTTGCCGGTAATAAAGGCCAGATTTGCCGGTCGCTCGGCGAGGCGGCGCATCAGGTACGGATACCACTGTGTGCCAAACGGGACGTACACGCGAAGACGGAACCCGTCATCCACGACTTGTTGCTGGAGATCGCGGCGCACACCGTACAGCATCTGGAATTCAAACCGATCCGCAGGAATGCCCTTTTCAGTGGCAAAACGCTTGGCCGCGGCAATGATTGCCGGATCGTGCGTTGCGATACCGGGGTAGTTGCCATGCTCGATCAGCGCGTACATGCACTTCACGTACGTCGCGTCCACATCTTTCTTATCGGGGAACGCAATCAGTGGTGGTTCGAGATATGCACCCTTGCAAATGCGCACCCGACACTGCAACGCGATCGCGTGTTGTACGTCGTCCCACGTGCGACGCAGCGCGCTTTGCAGCACGATTCCGACCTGGTTCGGATAGATCGGAAAGAGTCGGTGCTCAAAAAAGTCCATGGTGCGCTGCGTATAGGCGCTTCCTTCCATATCGAGTCGCACGAAACTGCCGTACTGTTTGGCCCGATCGAGCACCTGCTTCATGATCTGTTCGCAAAGATCGTCGGAGATGTCCTGTCCCATCGCCGTGAGTTTCACGGAGACATTGGTGTCCAGCTTTCGTGCGGCAATTGTATCGAGCAATCGGAGATATTCCGCACACGCGGCGCGCGCTTCGGCTTCGCTGGAGACACTCTCGCCCAGCAAATCGAGCGACGCTGTGATTCCTTTGGCATTCAGTTCTGCGACAGCGGCCATTGCCGAGTCGATCGTTTCGCCGGCCACAAAACGTGATGCCATGGCTTTGGCGAACCCGTTGTTGCGAACAAACCGGAAAATGGATGGCTGGCGCGACAGAAAGAGCAGTGAAGTGCGAAGCATAATTTTGTGTTGCCGTTACGGAATAAGACGGGTGGGTACCGTAACCGGACCTGTCACTCGGTACACCGGGAACTGCTTTCCGGACGCATCAGTGGCATGCACGGCAGCGGCAAGTGGAACGTCAAACAGGTTCCAGGTCGCGAACCCGTCATCGCTTTGTGGTTCGAGCAGGAGCGCAGATAGAACACCCAAGGGCTGCGAGGTGCGAACCACAAACCCTTCGGCCATCACGATGTGATCCGTATGCACCCACGCACCTTCGACGCGCATTTCATTGTGTCCTTGAAATGCACTTCGCCCGGCCGGCACCGCTGAGTCGACCTGAAACACTTCACCTGGCATGTCGAGTCGCACGTCAAATCGCTCGACGGCCAATCCATGCATCCGGAGCTTGGCAATCACTGAATCAGGCGTTGACGCACGGATCAGGTAAGCGGCCGGTAGTTTCACACTTAAGGTTGCGTCGAAGCGGTCCTTCACCGGCATGGACGTGGTCACGAATTTTCCGCTGCGTTGCATGCCGCACGGTACACCGGGCTGAGTGAGCGGCCACGCACATGGCGGACGTCCACCGGCCCCGCCGCGACCACCCCGTCCACCGTTGGACGCGGCCGCTGCGGCAGTTGACGCCGCCGCCACTTTCGCGTCGGCGGTCTGCTCGAGCGGTTCTTCGATCACCATTTTCATCAATGGTGATTTCGTCAGCATCGCTCGGATTGGCACCTGCCCAATTCGTCCTGACTCGAGCGCGGCATCCGATCCGCGAGTGAGCGCGAGCACGGCGTGGCTCCGCTCGGCGGTGAGCGACAGCACCTCGCTAACGAAGGCGTACGTCGATTTGACACGCCGATCAAATGGGTCGTGCGAATACGCCTCACTGAGAATCGACAGCCGACCACGCACGCCGTAGTAATTCGTGCCATACCGTGGTTTGTGCTCATAGCTACTCCAGCCGCGCTTCTCTCCTGGTCCGGCCCGCGGCCCTTCATCACCGGAAAAATTCCCGTAATCGAAAATCTGGTAGTGCTCTCGCGAGCGCATGCGCTTGCGAATCACCGGCAACATGGAATCGCGCACGTACGCGCCGCCAAACGTCCCACCGGCGATCGCCGCCGCCGGATGCAGCGATGGCGAATAGGTCAATGCATAGCCGTGAAAACTTCCGTCCGTGGTGTGCAAATCCACAAAAAGATCCGGATCCCACGCGTTGAACATTGCCAGTGACCCGCGGGTCTCCGGCGTCTCCGCTTTGACGTAATCGCGATTGAGGTCAAGTTGCTGTCCGTTCGGCCGCTGCCCGACCATCTCGGGTCCATTCTGCGATCCCCGATTTACCAATTGCGATTTGAAGACTTCATTGCCGTCCGTGTTGTAAATCGGCACCATCACCAGCACGATCGAATCCAACACGTTTTTTCTTGGATCAAACACGAGATCACGCAGCATTGCCTGGAGCGCTTCTTTCCCTTCAACTTCCCCGGCGTGAATGTTGCCTTGGATGTACACGATCGGCCGGCCGAGCCGCTTCGCTTCTTGTGGCGTGTTCACCAGCGGCCGTGACGCGATGATGTATGGAATTTTCCGACCTTCGGTCGAAGTGCCAATCGACCCGACGTGAATTCTCGCGCCCCGGAGTTGCAGCGAATCAATAAAAGAGATGACGTCCTGATACGTCGATGTCTCCAGATACTTCGAACGCTCGGCCCGGGTTTGCTGTGCGTCTAGCGGATTGAGCACGACGGACATCAAGACGGCGACTAGTACCACGGTCCGTGAAATCGAGATGCGGATAGTCCGTTTCATCGTGAGCGAAGTCTCCTCAGGGTTTAAACAACTGGCTTGCCGTTCGCCGGATAGAAACGCGTTCCATCGTGAGCCATCTTGACGAGCAGGGCACACGGAGCGAAGCGCCCCGGATGTTGAACGTTGAGCACTTCGAGTTGTTTGACGATGTCCGCCGCGCCGACTGCGTCCACGTACCGGTACGGCCCGCCGCGGAACGGCGGAAATCCGATGCCGAATACCGCGCCGATGTCGCCATCGCGCGGTTGCCGTACGATGCCCTCTTCAATGCAGCGCACCGCTTCGTTTACCAGAGCAAGTGCACAGCGGCGCTGAATTTCGTCTTCGGGAATTTCGGTGCGACGCGAGCCGGTTGGCAGCAATTCGTATACGGATTCATCGACGCCGCCTTTCTTACCACTCTCGTCGTACAAGTAGAATCCTTTTTTTGTTTTGCGGCCGAGTCGGCCCGCCGCCAGCACTTTGCCGGCCGACTGGGCCGGCTGCATCCGGTCGCCAAAGGCCGCTGCCATGATCGCGCCCGACTTCGCGCCAATATCAAGCCCAACTTCATCGAGCAGTGTGATCGGTCCAACGGGAAAACCGAAATCGGTCATCGCCCGATCAATCGCCTCAATCGCCACGCCCTCATCAAGCATCCGGCCTGCTTCGATGATATACGGGGCAAGAATCCGGTTTACGAAAAAGCCCGGACTGTCGTTCACGATGATGACCGTCTTGCCGAGCTTTCTGCCAAAGGCAACGGTCGTCGTCACCACGTCGGGTGCTGTCTGCGAAGTCACGATGACCTCGAGCAGTGGCATTTTGTGCACCGGCGAGAAAAAATGCATGCCGATCACACGCTCGGGGCGCTTCGATCCCGCCGCGATATTCGTAATAGGGATGGTACTTGTGTTCGTGGCAAAAATCGCCGTCGGTGGCAATACGGCCTCGGTTTGCGACAGCACCGCATGCTTGACCGCGAGGTCCTCATACACCGCCTCGATCACGAGCGGCACCGCACCAAACCCGGTGTATTCAATCGTTCCTGAAACGAGCGACAGCTGATCATCAAACTGTTGGCGAGTAATCTGTCGCTTGATCAGACGGTCCTTGATTACATCACGAACTGCCGCCAGCCCCTTCCCGACCTGTTCGTGCTTCATATCCTTGAATCGCACCGGCACACCCTGCATCGCCGCGATGGAGGCAATACCGGCGCCCATAAATCCCGTGCCCAGCACCGCGATCTTCGGCACCGACAGTGGTTGCGGCGCCTCTCCACCTACGCCACTGTCTTTTTTGAGCGACGTGGTCGCATAGAACAGGAAGATCAGTTCCTTCGACACCGCACTCGCCGCCATTTCACCAAACAGACGCGCTTCCTCGGAAAATCCATGCTCGGCCGATCCGTGATACCCGGCCTGCACCGCTTCGATTGCCGCCAGGAGTGCTGGATAATTTCCGCGCGACCGTTTTAGCGTCATCTCGCGCGCCTGCCGAAATACGATAGCACGACCGATGGGATTGTCTTCGAGCACCAGCTCTTTTGCGCCGTGCTTTTTCTCTTCGTGCCGCAGGGTGCCGGCCGCAATTTCCTTGGCACGTTGCAGCGCGACAGCACGCAAAATGCTCGGATGCACCACCTCATCTACCAGTCCGGATTGTAGCGCTTTCTTGGCGCGCACATTCTTGCCGGTGAGAATCATGTCGAGCGCCGCCTGCAATCCGATCGTCTTCGGCAGGCGCTGCGTGCCGCCCGCTCCGGGAATCAATCCCAGCTGCGTCTCCGGAAGCGCCAGCACCGTCTTCGGATGGTCGGTGGCAATGCGATACGCACACGCCAATGCCGCCTCGAGCCCGCCACCCATGCACGATCCGTTGATGGCGGCGACAATCGGTGCCCGTGACTGTGCGATTCGCAGCATGGCTGCATGACCCATCGCGCTCGCCGCTTCGGCATCCTTCGCATTCTTGAATTCGAGAAACGCATCGATATCAGCGCCCGCAATAAAAACGTCCGACTTGCCACTGATTAGCACTGCTGCCTTGACCATCGGATCGCTGGCGATCCGGTCAAGTACGATGTTGAACTCGGCGATCACGGACGCAGAAAATTTATTGACCGGCTCATTCGGCAAATCAAAAGTGATGATGCCGATACCGTCTTCGATGGTGAATGTCAGGGCCTGGCTCATGCGCGCTCCACCACCATCGCGAAGCCAAGTCCGCCGGCCGCACAAACGGTCATCAATCCAAACTGCCCACCGCGTCGGCCCAGCTCGTTTACCAATGTGGTCGTGATGCGTGCACCGGTCGCGCCAAACGGATGACCAATCGCCACCGACCCGCCCATCACATTGAGTTTTGACCGGTCCACTTCGCCAACCGGAGAACTGAATCCGGCACGCCCGGCCCAGTACTTCGACTCAAATCCGCGAAGATTGGACAGCACCTGCGCCGCAAATGCTTCGTGCATTTCCACGAGATCCATATCTTGAAGGGTCAGCCCGGCACGCTTGAGAGCGACCGGCGCCGCGAGCACTGGTGCCTGTAGCAACTGTTCACCCGGATCGATTGCGGCATACGCATAGCTGCGGATATATGCGAGCGGCGTATACCCAAGCGCCTTGGCGCGTTCTTCACTCATGAGCAATACCGCCGCGCCACCGTCCGTGAGCGGCGAGGCATTCCCCGCAGTCACCGATCCATAGCGGCGGTCGAATACCGGCTTCAGTGCACTTAGTTGCTCGATTGACGTATCACTGCGAATGCCGTTGTCCGCCGTCATCGTCTGCTCGTATTTCGGCGGCACGTACATCGGTGCGATTTCCGCGGTGAGCCGCCCGTCGCTGGTTCCTCTCGCCGCATTCATATGCGAGGCCAATGCAAGCTCGTCTTGCTCCCGTCGCGAAATGGAATTCAACTTCGCCATTTTCTCCGCCGACTGCCCCATAGATTCGCCCGTCGTCACCTCGGCGATAGCTGGCGTGATGGGGATAAAATCCTTGGCGCGCACTTTCGCAAATGCCTGCAAGCGCTGGCCCAGTGTTTTGGCTTTCGACGCGGCGACCAGCGCATCGGAAAAACCACGCGAATGCAAAATCGGCACGTTGGAGAGCGACTCGGATCCGCCGGCAATGGCAATGTGCGCGTGTCCGAGCGCGATCTGGTCGGCGGCATCCGTGATCGCCTGGTTCGCCGAGGCGCACGCCCGGCTGACACTCCATGCCTGAACATTCTTCGGGAAGAGCGGCATCAGCGCCACTTCGCGGGCAATGTTCGGGGCCAGTACGTTCGGTACGACCGTGCCGAACACGATGAGGTCAACGGCATTCACATCGAGATTTGAGCGATGTATCAGTTCGCTCACCGCGGCTTTACCGAGCTCGATGGCATTGAGGTGCCGGAGCGTCGTACCGGCCTTGGCAAACGGCGTTCGGACACCGGCGATAATCGCCACGCGGCGGCCCGGTTCATAGATAGACATCCTGTGAAAACTAGGCCGGGTTGCAGTGGCTCGCTATCGGGGAAAACAAACGACTACCTTGTTTCCCAATGCCTTCGACCATCGCCTGGCGCGCCTCGGCGCTTGATCGGTTCCGACGCGGACCGTTTGATCTGCTGGTGATCGGCGGCGGTATCAACGGCGCCGGGATTGCCCGCGACGCCGCCCTTCGTGGATTGTCGGTCGCACTTGTGGAACGTGACGATTTCGCCAGCGGCACCTCCAGCCGATCGTCGCGGCTGATTCATGGCGGCGTGCGATACCTGGAGCATGCGTTTCTGCACTTGGTGTTCGAGGCCAGTCGCGAGCGCCGGACGCTGCTGCGCATCGCACCGGATTTGGTGCATCCGCTGCAGTTCACTTGGCCGATCTATAATGGATCGCGCATTCCCCGCTGGAAACTCGGGGCCGGTCTTTGGCTGTATGACCTGCTGGCACTATTTCGAAATGTTGGCCGTCACAAACGCCTCGGCCGCAATGGCATTGTCGCGATTGAGCCGTTGGTTGCGCGTGAGCAATTGCTGGGCGGTGCGACCTATTGGGACGCCGCCACCGACGATGCGCGTCTCACGCTGGCCAACATTGTAGACGCCTCGCGTGCCGGCGCTACGGTGTTGAACTACGCCGCCGTGACGGAGTTGCGGTTCGAAGGGGCAGTCGTATCCGGTGCGGTGGTCCACGACCGTGTCAACGGAAGCACCGTTGAGATCAAGGCGCGCACAATTATGAACGCCACCGGCCCATGGACGGACACGATCCGCACACTCGAAAATCCGGCGGAACGCCCCGCCGTGCTGGGCACAAAAGGCGTCCATATTTCAGTTCCCGCAGATCGCGTTGGCAATCAAGGCGCACTGATTTTCCTTGCGCCGCAAGACGGTCGTGAAATGTTTGTCCTTCCGGCGGGCTCGCAAACGATTATTGGTACCACGGATACCCCGACGAAAGAGCATCCCGACCAGGTGCGTGCGTCGAGCGCCGATGTGCATTACTTAATCGACGCAGTGAATCACTATTTTCCGCAGGCGAAGCTCGCGATGGACGATGTGATTGCCGCGTGGGCCGGCATTCGTCCGCTGATCGCCAGCGGTAATGGCGGGAACCCGGCAACGGCGAGCCGCGAGGACGAAGTCGTGGTCGGGCCAGGAGGCGTGATTTCCGTGAGCGGAGGCAAGCTCACAACATATCGTTCCATGTCCGAGCGCATTGTCGATCTGGTGTACAAACAATTGGGCCAGCCCGTCACGCGTTCGCAAACGGCAACGCGCACACTTGCCGCTCCCGGTAACGAGTTTGCCTGCACGATTGCCGATGTGCTGGTGCGCCGTACGAAGCGCGCATTCAATTCACGCGATCACGGACTCTCGGAAGCTGCGAGCGTGGCCACCGAGCTCGCCGCGCTGCACGGCTGGGGTACCGAGGACATTCGTACCGCGATTGATGTTTATCGCGCTGAAATCGCCCGGCTCTTTACCATCGAGCCGTAACGGTTCGCCTCAAGAAAGCGGAATTTCTTCCGGCTTCTGTTGATGAATCGTGACCAGCTCGACGATTGTCATCTTGCGCACCATGGCTGGCAGCTTGAGGACAACGAGATCGCCCACCTGTTTATTGAGCAACGCCCGTCCGATCGGCGATGACATTGTCACCTGGCCATCTTCAAACTCCACCGAGTCACCGAAAATCAGGTGATAGGTCTCTTTGACTTTTGACGTCGTGTCCTGTACTACGATCTTCGACCCAAGGCCCACTTTATCCGTCGGGATCTGTGCAATGTCAATTTGTGAGAGCTTGCTCAAGCGCATGATAAGCTGACCGAGCCGCGCCTGTACGAGGCGCTGGCGTTCCAGAGCGGCCTTGTACTCGGAGTTTTCGCGAAGGTCGCCCATTTCAACGGCGCGCGCGATTTCGGCGGGCAACGTGATGTTTAGTTCGATGCGCAACGCCTCCACCTCGGCGCCAAGTTTTACTTTGAGGGCTTCAATCATCACAGAGTCCGGCTCGGGTACACAATAAAATGCCAGCGCCCGACCTCAGTTACGTGGCCGGGCGCCGTGCTCCTTTAGCATAGTACGGTGTTGGACGTCCGGCAATCGAGCCGGAACCCGACTATCGTTCGGCATGATGCGCGAAGAACGGCACGACGATGTTGTGCGAATGGTGTTCACCACCCCTTCAAGCCGGTCGATGGGGTTTGACGTGAGTACTTACGCCATTCGCGGAATTGTGATCGACAGCGCGTTTTCGGACGTTGGTGGCGAGTTGGAACAGTGGCTCGACGCGAGTGGGCCACGCGGGTTGATCGTGACCCACTATCACGAGGATCACGCGGGTAACGTGGAGCGGATGGCGCGACGTGGGTTGCCGCTATGGATAGCACCGGCGACGCTGGCGCATCTCACGCAACCGAGTCGCATCGGCTGGTATCGGCGCTTGTGTTGGGGTGTCCAACCCGCTTTGGCGTCTCCGGTCACACCGTTTGCCCCAGAGGGTCTAGAGCTCATTCCGACTCCAGGCCATTCCCATGACCACCACGTGGTATGGGACCCCACTACGCGAACGGTGTTCGGCGCGGATCTTTTTCTTGGCGTAAAAGTGCGCGTGTCGCATCCGCCCCATCGCGAGGACGTTCGGGCGCAGATTGCGTCATTGCGCCGCGTCATCGCGCTGAACCCGCTTCGGTACTTCGACGCTCATCGCGGATTGATACCCAGCCCGGTGGCACAACTGAAAAAGAAACTGACGTGGATGGAAGAAACGGTCGCGGCGATTGATGCAATGTTAGTCCAGCGGCTGGACGACAAAGCGATCGTCAAGCGCGTGTTTGGCGGCGAGGACCGGATAGGACTGATCACCTTTGGGGATTATTCACGGAAAAACTTCGTCGCCAGCGTGAGGGCTACAGCGTCTTCGCGAACTCCGCTTTTAGCCGTGCCAGATTCTGCTTCCGTTTATCGTACAAACGTTTGAGCTTCCGTTTCTTGTGTTTCGCCAACGCATAACTCGTCATCAGCGGCAGCGCGATCGTCGAGTCTACATAGCAGACAATCGCATCGGGCAACCGGTCTGGATCGATCTTGCCCCAGCTCACCGCTTCTGCCGGCGTCGCACCGCTCAACCCACCGGTGTCGGGCCGCGCATCGGTCACCTGTAAAAAGAAGTCGTGCCCTTTTTCGTCAATACCGAGCACTTCCTGAATCTGCGGCTCCGTCTGCAATGCAAAGTTCTTCGGACTGCCGCCGCCCATGATCATGATCGCGCTCTTGCCGCCACCACGCTTGGCGCCCAATACAATGCTCGCCGTTTCATTCACATCGCTGTTGGGGTCGATCACACACTGGTAACCCTCGAGAGCCAGCGCGGCGATGTTCATACCGATTGAACTGTCGCCAGGAGATGACGTGTACACCGGCACGCCGCACTTATATGCCGCGCTCAACAGCGACTTGCTCCCGATCCCCAAAACCCTTTCCCGCTCCGCCACGTACTTCCCGCACAGCCAGTGAAATTCGGCGCTTGACATCGCCCGCTGAAACTCCGGTGCCCGAATGATCTTCCGGAAAAATGCATCGGTCGAAAGCAACACGTCGTAGTCGAAGAAAATATCGTAAATACGCACCACACCTTCTTCGCGTAGCACTACATCGCTTTCGGTTGGATTGCCACGATGCATCGACAATCCCAATCCAAAGTGCGTGTCGTGATACAGATTGGCGCCGGTGGAAATAATCCAGTCGACAAACCCCGCTTCGATCAGCGGAATGAGACAACTCATCCCAATGCCAGCCGGCGTGAGTGCGCCCGTGAGCGTCAGCCCCACGGTCACATCATTCGCCAGCATTTTCTCCGTGTAGAGCTGGCACGCTTCGCGTAAACGTCCGGCGTTGTACGCCTGGAATGTGCCGTCGATGAGTTGCACCACGCTTTCCTTGCCGTCGATGCGGCGAGGATTGATCTTGCCTCCCCGCAGAAATCGGCTTTTTTCCGCCGAGATGTGCTTCTTGCCGGAATCTTCGCGCTGCTCGGCAGCCTTTTTCTGATCGGCTTTTGGCCCCGCTGCATTTGCGCGCTTTGTCGTACCGTGACGCGACGATTTGAATCCGCCGCGCGTACGATTTCCGTCTGCCACCTTAGGCTTTTTCGGCATTCCCTGGCTTTCCTTCAAGGTTCTGGTCCGCCCGGACCTGTGCATCGTAAGCGGCACATACCGCTTCGACCGCTTCGTCCGGATCGTCCGTGAGTGTCAATAAATCGAGATCGCCCGCCGAAATCTTCTTCTCTCCTTCGACGCGCGACTGTAGCCAGCGCAGTAACCCCGCCCAGTACGCCCGTCCGAACAGCACGACCGGAAACTGCGAAATTTTTCCCGTCTGAATCAGCGTGATGGCTTCGAACAACTCGTCGAGCGTGCCAAAACCGCCCGGGAAAATAACGAACGCCGAGCTGTATTTAATGAACATCGTTTTTCGCACAAAGAAATAGCGGAAGTTCACCAGCGTATCGACATACGGGTTCGCGCCTTGCTCAAAGGGCAGTTCGATATTGCAGCCCACCGAACGACCTCCGGCGAGCTTCGCGCCTTTGTTTGCCGCTTCCATGATTCCCGGGCCGGCGCCCGTAATAACTGTGAATCCGCGCCGCGCCATCAAGTCGCCGAATTTTTGCGCCGCGATGTATTGGGGATCATCAGGCGACGTACGCGCCGAACCGAACACCGTCACCGCGCGGCCAACATTCGCCAGCTTGTCGAACCCTTCAATGAACTCGCCCATGATACGCATGACGCGCCACGGATCGCTCCGCGTGAAATCGTCGGCATGAAACGGGCCCTGAAGAAGCTTCTCGTCTTCAGTGACATACACCTCATGGAGATTGCGAATATCTTCGTCGATGTGGCGCGCCTTCACGGGCTTTGACTTTCGCGGCGTCACTAACGGTGCGCCCGACGCAGCTCGGCCCGCCGCTTCGTGCCCGGTCGTCATCCGTTCCTGCACGCCCTTGAGCGCCTGATGCTCCCGCGTCGCGGTAAGCGCTGGATCTACTTTCTTGCCAGTGACCGTGCGCGGTGTCTTCGGCCGGTCGGGTCCACGGTCGGATTCGGCGACCGTCCGCTTTGCGCCCTTGGTACCGTTGGCGCCTTTGATCGACGTCGAACGCGGACGCTTCCGGGGTTCGGATTTTCGTGAAGGCATGCGATCAGTTTACTTTCCCGCGTGACTTCCCGCGACTTGGGGCCAGCCAAAACGAACAGCGTGGTCATGCTGGTAGCTGACGGCGTCCGTCCCGACACCCTCACCGCGGCGAT
>JANYBD010000175.1 GCA_025360995.1 Gemmatimonadota bacterium | reverse complement strand
CGGTGAGAAACAGTCCTTTTCGATAAAGACACCGCGGGTAGGCTGCTAGAGGGTGTGGGCGACCACACTCCGAGAGAAATGACCGTCCGGAGCATTCGTGCTCCGACAGAACCCGGCTTATAGGCCGAGGGATTCCTTCCTTCTGCACATGCGTACGCCCTCACTTTTCATTGCTGCATTGTCTGGCGCATTCCTGCTTGGGGGTTGCAACAGGTCTGTGCCCGAGCAAACCATCACCCGGGCGGTTCCACAACCGGTCATTGCAGCCGCCACGCCGACAGTGACAGCCGGTTGGAGCTATCGGGCAAGCCCTACCCGCCATCAGTTCGTTGTGGCCCAGCGCGCCCTGCTGACGATCCGCCAGGACACCACCACGCGCACCGACTCGGTGTTTTCACGAACGGAAGTTGGCTACACCGTCTTTGCCTCGACCGGCAGGCTCACGGGCTCCGTCACAACCTTTCGCGCCCAGCTAGGCACAACCGGAGCTGCGACACCGGTGGGGCTGAGGGTTCCGTTCACTTTTGTGGCCACCTTGTCTGCGTCGCGCCATACGCAGCTCGAATTTCTCTCTCCAGCGGGCGCGGCGACCCCATGCGCATCGGTCGCCTTGTCTGTCTCGCAGTCGTTGCGGGACCTCTGGTTCCAGCCCCCGGACACATTGCGCATCGGCACAGCGTGGGAAGACTCGTCAATTGTTCTGGTCTGTCGTGATGGAATTCCACTTCGCTCGATCGTACGACGAATTTTTCGGGTGCGATCCGCTGATGGCCCTACCGGGCATGTTGTCATGAGCATCGTCCGCACGTCGCGAACAAAAATTGACGGGGAAGGTGCACAGTCCGGGGAGTCCATTAAAGTGAATGGCGACTCCGTCGGTGAGTTAGTCTATTTGGTGGATCCGGCCACGGGGACGATTCTGTCGGCCGAGGGCGCGTCCACGCTGCGTCTCCAGTTGAGCAGTCGCCTGCGAAATCAGGAGATTCACCAATCGGCGGACATTCGGATTTCTCCCGCGAATGCGGCGAAATAGTATCATTTAGATACTAAAAAATTATTCTGCCGACTATCGAGGCGCCGCTGTCCACCCCTGCTTCGCGGTGTTAGTCAACCAGCCGCAGTGGCATCAATAATGCGAGATATTTTGCGGGGTCTGACCAGCCTTCGGGTTCGAGCGTCGCCGCGCGCTCGGGGTGCTTGAAAGTCATTTTTACTTCGTCCGTCGGCATGTAGCGCAGGATTTCCAACAGGTATGCCGCGTTAAAACCAATATCGAGCGGATCGCCCGTGAAGCGCACCGGCAACTCGTCCTGTGCTTCGCCTAGGTCGGGAGTACTGACGCTAAATTTCAACATCCCTGAATTAAACGACAACCGAATGCGATGTGTTTGGTCGGAAGCCACCACAGACATGCGCTTGAGCGCACTCGCGAACGCCGATTTATCCAGCACGGCGATCTTGTCATTGTCTTTCGGAATAACTGGGTCGTAGCTCGGGTACGGTCCTTCGATTAATCGGGTATACACGGCAGTGAACGGAGACCGGAACCCCAGGTGGTTCTCACCCTGTGCAACTTCCAGCTCTTCTTCAGCCGGAAAGAGCCGCCGTATCTGCTCAAGCGCTTTCGGTGGAATGATCAAGTCACTGTTTGCCGAACCAGTTTTGACCTGAATTTCCATTTTTGCCAACCGATGTCCGTTTGTGGCCACCATGCGCATCATATCTGGGCGAAGCTCCCACAAGACACCGTTGAGAATCGGCCGACTCTCTTCAGTTGACGCAGCAAAAGCTGTATGGGAAATTAGTTTTTGCAGCTCACCTGACGGAATTCGCACCGCTTTCTCAAAGTGTACAGCCGGAAAGCTTGGAAACTCGCTTTTAGGCAGTCCGAGAAGTTTGAATTTCGATCGGCCGCACTCCAGTGTTATTCGCTGATCTCCGGTCGCTGAGATTTTGACCGGGGCCGGGGGAAGCTCTTTTGCTATTTCCGAAAGTTTTCGGGCCGGTATAGTGATTGCGCCGGCAGCTTCGACGTCAGCAATAACCTCAGTGCTAACAGCAATATCGAGATCAGTCCCGGAAATGCGAATTCCCTTCTCGGTGGTCTGAATGAGAAGATTCGCCAAGACCGGAAGGGTGGTCTTGGAGGGCACCGCTGGCGTCACCGCTGCGAGCCCTTCTTGGAGTTTTTCACGCGAGATGGTAAAGCGCATTCCCGACCCTATCCAGGATGAGGAGATTGTGGATCCCGCGCCGACACTACGTACTGCTTAATTGAATATCTAATTCGCAGTAGTAGTAGTAAGGCGTGGAAAGTGTAAAAGCAACCCAAGTGCTGATACTGCTTACAGTTCTCGCCCACAGCTAATGTGTACCCACTGTGGGAACCTGCGGAAGCTAAGTCAACTCACTGCATATCGAAGACCGCTTTGGGGGTTCAATGTTCATGACGAACACTTTCCCTCACACGTTCCACACGAGCCCGGAACTCAGCACTTTCTTTCATTGTATCGGTCACCTTGGCCAAGCTATGAATAACCGTCGAGTGATCTCTCCCCCCAAAAGCTTGGCCGATTTCGACAAGCTGAAGTCCTAGAATCTCCCGAGCAAGATACATCGCTATTTGGCGGGGAACAGTCAACGTTTTCGTTCGCGTTTTTGACTGCAACCCTTCCACGGAAACCCCCCACTCATTGGCCACGCGCTGCTGTATGGTACGCATACGATCGTGGCGCGATGACCTCGGCGGCATAGCATCGTTTGGTTTCAGCTTGTCGCGAAGCGCCTCACGGGCCAATTCGACTGTAATCACCCGGTGCTTGAGCGACGCAAACGCGAGCAATTTAATTATCGATCCCTCAAGCTCACGAACGTTCGCTTGAATGTGATCGGCAATGAAATGCAGAACATCATCCGGAATTGTGTGTTCAAGGTGATCGACCTGTGATTTCTCTCGCAGAATTGCGATTCGGTGTTCGAGATCAGGCGGTGCGACATCAGCGACAAGGCCCCATTCAAATCGGCTTACTAACCGGGCCTCAAGCTTTGGTATTTCGGATGGCGGACGATCACTGGTAAGGACAATCTGTCGGCCTGCTTCGTAAACTGCGTTGAACGTGTGAAAAAATTCTTCTTGGGTCGTTTCCTTGCCGCCCAAAAAGTGCACATCATCGACGAGGAGCAAATCCGTTTCACGGTAGCGGCGCCGGAAATCCGGCATGGTGCGCTTGCCAATTGAAGTGATTACATCATTGGTGAATTGCTCAGTCGTGATGTATGTGACGCGCGTTTGTGGATTTCGGCGTAATATTTCATGGGCGATCGCCTGCATTAAATGGGTTTTGCCAAGCCCCGTTGCGCCATAGATAAAGAGCGGGTTATAGGTCTTACCAGGTGCGCCGGCAACTGCGGTTGCAGCCGCACTAGCGAGCTCATTAGACCGGCCGACGACAAAGTGATTAAAGGTATATCTATCACTCAAAATGCTAAAAATGACGCTATTGTCGTTCTTTACTGGCTCTATTCTGGCGCCATAAGCAGGAACGAAAAGGTCCATTTGCTGACGCGATAATCGTTCCTGCTGCACCTTCAGCAAGATCTTGATTGGCTGCCCGAGGCACGGTGGACCGTAACTTTCGAGCAACGCGCTGTGTTTGTTCTCGTTCCACTCAACTGACCACTGGTCGGGAGCGGTGAGGGTCAGTTGCGTCCCGGAAAAATCTGCGGGTGTGAGGGGAACCAGCCAGGTGTCCACGATGTGTTCGGGGAGTTCCGACTTGGCTCGATCAAGCAGGCGCGACCAGACTTCAATAGCCGAAAGGGTCATCTCTTGCCGAACAGGCGTGGAAAACAACGGGGGCCGAACGTACCGCTACTGTTGTGGATAAGTCAACACTCGCGATAGCAAACAAGTAACGCCGGGACTTGATCTATGTGATGTAGTGGACTACGTTTACGTCTCTCTAAGAATATGATTTTGACAAGCATTTTGGAGTAGCAATGGGGAAGCCAACTTACCGCCCGCGGAACACCCGTCGACTCAAGACGCATGGGTTTCGCGCGCGTATGGAAACGAAGTGGGGGCGTGAGGTGCTGAGCCGTCGCCGGAAGAAAGGGCGCAAGCGGCTGACGGTGAAGCTCCCGTCCAAGTACGCCGGCGTCTAGTCGCCGTCCATTTCCGCGCACCATACGGTTGACGCGGGAAGGGGAGCTCGAGACGGTGCGTCTGAAAGGGAAGCGATTCCGAACCGGAGATATTGAGGTTCGGTACATCGCTTCCCTTCTGCGTCATCCTCGCGCGGGACTCATCGTTCCCAAGTATTCGCATTCGGCCGTTGACCGCAATCGGGTGAAACGGCGTCTTCGTGAAATCGTACGGCAATATGCATTACCCGTTCTCGGTGCAGTTGATTTTGTGATTCGGGCGCTGCCATCGGCGTATCGCGCGGACTTTTCAGCGTTGCAGGAACAGGTTGTGCGCGCGTGCGAAAGACTTTCGACGGCTCCGGTATCATAATGCGCCGGCTGTTCATTTTCTTTGTTCGCGCGTATCAGCTGGGTATTTCACCATATCTCCCATCGTCCTGCCGCTATTATCCAACGTGTTCTGCGTACGCGATTGAAGCGCTCGAGCGATATGGAGCGCTACAAGGCAGTTGGATGGCGGCGCGCCGCATTGGACGCTGCCATCCGTTCCGACCGGGTGGTTTTGATCCGGTTCCCTAACCCTTCCGTACCTCGCTGATGGACAAGCGCTTCTTTCTTGCGTTACTGCTGACCGCTGCTGTGTTGGTCGTGACACCAATCATTTTTCCGCGGCCGGTACCCGCCCCGCGTGCGCTTGTTGCCGACAGCTCGGCGACAACGGTCGCGACGTCCCAGGGGGCGCCGAGCACGGGTGCCACTAACACCCTCACGTCACCATCGTCCGGCGTCTCAGGGGGCGTTACGACCGGTGGCGCGCCATCTCCGCAGATGGCCGCCGAGACCGTATCGGTTGGCACTCCATTGGGGAGTTACGCGTTCAGCACAATTGGCGCTGCGCCAATTGCTATTCAGGTCGACAGCTATCCTGCGCTGAATGGCAAGGGTGGGCGCGTGGTTCTCAAACACGGCCGCGAGTCCTTGTTGCGCTATCGCATTGTCACGGCGCACGACACCATCGCGATTGATCGCGTAGCGTTTACACATACCAGTGGCATGGCGGTGGACGGTGCTCCGACTCTAACGTTTACCGGGATGAGCGGTTCAGCGCGGACAACAATCGCATATGCGTTTTCCAGGGATAACTACCTCGCATCGGCCCGCGTCACGGTTGAGGGTATCACAGAACCTGCGTTTCTGTTGGTTGATCTTCCCACCGGCCTCGATACGCAAGAGGCCGACAGCGCCGAGGACATTCAGAATCTCGCGTATTCGGTAAAGCCGATATCACAAGGCGCGCGCGGCGTGCCGTTTACCAAGTTGGACGAAGGTGAAAAAAAGTTGGAAGCCGGGCCACTCAGTTGGGCGGTAATGAAAAGCAAATATTTTATCGTGGGCCTGCTCGCGGTGAAAGACGGCAAACCGTTCGCCGAAGCGGATATTGAGGGTGGAGTGCGTTCGGGAAAGCGCGCGACTCGCGGCATCGCGACCGTCGTGATGCCGCTGGATAAGGGTGCGGCGACATTTGAGATGTATGCCGGCCCACTCTCCTGGTTACGGTTGCTGAAGCTTGGTCGTGACTTCGAAACCGCCAACCCGACCGGTGGATTTCTTCAGCCAGTGGTGCAACCGTTTGCTACGATCGTTATGCGGATGCTCCTTGGATTGAAAAAGGCAGTGAATTTAAACTATGGCTGGGTCATTGTGATCTTCGGCGTTGCCATACGCCTCGTCATGTGGCCGCTGAATCAAAGTGCAATGCGGAGTGCGCTGAAAATGCAGCGCATCCAGCCGGAGATGCAGGAAGTCCAGACGAAATTCAAGAGCGATCCGCAAAAGCAACAATCGGAAATCATGCGCGTGTATAAAGAACATGGCATGAGTCCGTTCAGTGCATTCACGGGATGTCTGCCGGCGTTACTTCCGATGCCTGTGTTAATGGCGTTGTTCTATGTGTTTCGGAATACGATCGAGTTTCGTGGCGTTCCGTTCTTGTGGTTGCACGACATTTCGCTCCACGATCCGCTGTATGCGTTGCCCTTGGCCATGGGCGCTTCGATGTATCTGATGTCGTGGATCAGCCTGCGTAACGCACCGCCAAATCCGCAAGCCAAGATGATGAGCTACATCTTCCCGGTCTTTTTGACGGTGGCGCTGGCGAATTCGGCGGCCGGACTCAGCCTGTACTACACCGTGCAAAATCTCGCCGCATTGCCACAACAGTGGTTAATTGCCAATGAGCGGGCGAAAGCCGTCAAACCCGCGAAGCCCGTCACGTGACGTCGCGCCCGCACCTCGGGTGCGGGGCGACACCATTGCGGCGGTGTCCACGGCATCCGGACAGGGTGCTCTGGCGGTAATCCGGACCAGCGGTCCGCGTGCCGAAGAAATTTGCCGGCGGATTGTCACGCCATGGCCGTCAGCGCCGCGGTTAGCTACACGCTGTCGGATTCACGCGGTGGACGATGCAAGTTTGCTCCTCGACGATGGTCTGGTTACGGTATTTCCGGCACCACATTCGTTCAACGGCGAAACGATCGTTGAGTTCAGCACCCACGGCGGGGGGTTTGTACCCGCCGCCGTTTTAGCCGCATTAATTGAAGCTGGCGCGCGCGCCGCCCTGCCAGGAGAGTTCACGGAACGCGCCGTGCTGAATGGCAAGCTCGACCTGATTCGTGCAGAGGCGATTGCAGACCTAATTGATGCCCGGTCGCGCTCCGCCCACCGGATGGCTGTGCATCAATTGTCAGGTGCTCTTTCGCGCCGATTGGAAGAACTACGGAACGCCGCGATAGATGTGGAGGCACTTCTCGCCTTCGACATTGATTTTCCCGAAGAGGATGATGGACGACTGCCTCGCGAGCAGATCGCACAGTCGGCGGAGGCACTTGTCGTGCGACTTGATGGGCTGTTAGCCACCATACCGGCCGCCATTCTGGCACGCGAGGGCGCGATTGTAGTGCTCGCTGGTGCTCCGAACGCCGGAAAATCGTCACTACTCAACGCGTTGATCGGTGAGTCCCGTGTAATTGTCAGCGACATTCCGGGTACGACGCGTGACGCGGTCGAAGTCGTGCTCGAACATCATCCCTGGCCATTGCGACTCATCGACACTGCGGGCTTGCGAGATGGGGCCGAGGCCGTTGAGCGACTGGGTATCGAAGTGAGTATGCGATATTTGGCGTCGGCGCATGCGGTCATTGCCTGCGCTGATTCCGTCGAAGGACTGTCCGCCGCGCGCGCGTTAATAGCCGTACACACCACGGCCCCAGTAATCGGTGCCGTGACGAAATCCGATTTAGTAACAAAAAGAGAACAAATAGAGCGCATGCCAACGGGTGCCGTTGCCGTCAGCGCCATCGACGGCGGGGGACTTGAGGCCCTCTTGGCAGGGGTCACAGCGGCCGTCGCCAGCACACTCGGACCACAGGATGCCGACGTCCCTCCAGTGACCCGGGCTCGTCATCGGGCGGCGCTTCACGAAGCGCGTGACGAACTCATGACGTTCTGTATCGTTTGGCGGGATCAGAAATTACCGGCCCCGGTCGCCGCGGTACACGTGCGCGCTGCCATCCACGCACTGGACGAACTTATTGGGTCGGTGGATGTCGAAGATGTTTTTGCGCGGGTGTTTTCGACCTTCTGTGTCGGAAAATAGCTGGCGGCGCTGTCGTTCGAAACGCTACGCGCTACACGCTACGGGCTACGCGGTGCGCGCGGCGGAATCGACGAGCGATGTGATCTCCATCGCGCTGGCGCGCAGGGCCCAGGGGAGCCCCTTTTCAACGATTGCGTCCTCGACGATGCGGGCACCAAGGAAATATCCCGCCCGCTCCGGTATGATATGGCGCTGGACAGTCCGCGCCTCATCGCTCATACCGCCAGACAAATAGCGCAGTCTCAGGCCGAGGGCCGCGCGATCGAGATCGTCGGTCACCGCCCGTGACAGCACCGACTCCAGTTCGCGTATGCGCGCATACTGTTTGCGCGCGTAACCAAAGTACTCCCAGGGCGCGTGACCAGGGCTAAAGCGACGCGACGCCTGTACGGCGAGCCCTTCATTGATCAGGTGCTCTCGAAGCGAGGCACCACGACCAGTGTCCCAATACGAGTAGTATCCGCCTGCCTCACCTACGAGCTGTCGCAATTCGCTCCGACTTTGCGGCGACGTGTACCGCACGCAATGGGCGATTTCGTGTGCTAACCACATCGGGATCAGTTCGGGGTCGAGCCCGAGCCCGCGCGAGGAAGCGTTAGCCATCCCTGTAAAGTGTTCAAGACAGACAAAGGCGACGCCGCGCCCATTGACGACCAATTCCCCGGCGTTCGCCGCCCCAACACCGACCATCAGGACGACGTCGATGGTACTGTCCACGGCGAAGAGCTCTGCGCACTGTTTCTCCGTCTCGCGTGCCATCGCTGCGACATCGGTACGGTCGAGCATGGCGCGCAAATCTGATCGGTCGGCCGCCAGCGTGTCGCGCACAACCTCGTCGAAATGCGGTCCACTGGGCTCAATGACGTAGTTGTGCCAGTACGCTTCGAGCACAGGGCGGTGCGCTTCGAAATACCGGTGATAGGCGGCGGTCGGATCCGTGCTTTGCAGTACCGCGAAAAAATCGGGCAGCAGATTGATCAGCATGGACCGGAGTCAGATTCTGGCAACGCGCGGGAAACCGAAAAAGCTTTTTAAGGCAGCGCTCGCCTTCGCGCGTGAATATGGGCATACACGTGTGTGCGAACAAGAGCACGTGTATGCAAACCGATTTGCATAAGACTATGGATATTTTTTTGAAACGATGACGATTCGCTGATTTCTATAGTGTCCGAGGGTTCAGCGCGTGCCGAATAAGCGGTCACCAGCGTCGCCAAGCCCTGGCAGGATATAGCCGTGTTCATTGAGCTCACGATCGAGCGCGGCGCAAATGATCGGCACATCGGGGTGTGCGTCGTGCACTCGCGTTACGCCGATGGGTGCGGCAACGATGCAAAGAAAACGGATGCGCTGCGCGCCAGCGCGCTTGAGTGAATTAATTGCGGCCACAGCGCTTCCTCCCGTCGCGAGCATTGGATCGAGCAACAAGAAATCACGTTCCGCCGCGTCCCCGGGAATTTTGAAGTAATAGTCGACGGGTTCGAGGGTATCATGGTCACGGTAGAGGCCGATGTGCCCAACGCGCGCGGCTGGCACAAGCTTGAGAATTCCTTCAACCATTCCGAGGCCGGCGCGGAGAATTGGCACGAGTGTCAGTTTCTTGCCGCTCACGCGCTGGCCGGTTGTGCGTTCTAGTGGCGTGTCAACTTCTACCGTTTCAAGGCCCAAATCAATGGTGGCTTCATAGGCCATCAGCATCGCGATTTCGTCGACCAGCTCCTTGAAAATCTTAGTTGGCGTGGCGCGGTCTCGTAAAATAGAGATCTTATGCTGGACGAGCGGGTGCCGAACAAGGGTCAGGCCAGGGAGTGCGGGGGTGGTGGGCATGGTGTGGAGTCTACTATATGTTGCCTACATGAAAGAATACCAAGCAGTGATTCTGCGTTTGACCCGGCATACGCGCGAAGACGAAGATGCGCTCACGGATCTGCTCAACGAACGCAGCCGCGGCGGGTGGGAGCCGGCCATGATGACGCAAGATGATGCGCGGCTCACGGTTGTGTTCTCCCGTATTGCCGACGCCGAAGACCAGAGCGAGCGTTCCTGACGGTGGCCAACGATCCCGTGAGGGAAATCGAGTTCCGTGGCGCAGCACGAGAGGTTACGGGCTCGTGTCATATTGTGCGCGTTGGCGGCCGCACGATCTTGTTGGATTGCGGCTTGTTTCAGGGCAAGCGTTCCGACGTGCATCAAAAGAACACTGCGTTACCGGTCCCGGTTTCGGCTATTGATGCCATCGTGCTCTCGCATGCCCACATGGACCATTCGGGCCGGCTACCGTTTCTGGTGAGATCGGGATACGCCGGGCCAATTTTTGCAACGTCAGCGACTCGCGATCTTTGCGCAATAATGTTGGCCGACTCAGCGCACATTCAGGAAAAAGACGCGGATTTTCTGTCGCGCCACCGGAAAGAGCATTTTGAACCGCTGTATGCCCAACGGGACGTGGTGCGCACAATGGAGTTGATGCAGCCCAAGGCATACGAAGAGATTTTTGACGTTGTGCCCGGAGTTCGAACCACGTTTGTAGATGCCGGGCACATCCTGGGATCTGCGTCAGTCACACTGGACTGCGTCGAAGGAAGCACGACCTCTAGGTTGGTGTTCAGTGGGGATATTGGGCGCTCCGGTTTGGCGATCATACGCGACCCGGTTCCACCAATCGGCGCGAACGCGGTGATCATGGAAAGCACGTACGGCAACCGGGATCATGCGAGCGTCGAAGGCGCAAAAGCCGAGTTGGCCCGGGTCGTGCGCGAAACAGCCGCACGCGGCGGTCGTGTGCTTATTCCGGCCTTCGCTGTAGGGCGCACCCAAGAGCTCGTGTATGACCTTCACCTCCTGGCCGAAGATGGACAAATTCCACGGTTGCCAATCGTGATTGATAGCCCTTTGGCAACGAAGGTGACCGCGGTCTTTTCGACCAATACCGGGATTTTCGATGCCTCCGAAACACTGCTGAAAAGACACGATCAAAACCCTGGCGAAGTGTTTCGATTTCCGCTGTTGCGGTTCACAGAGAGCGTGGAAGAATCAAAAGCACTGGAACAACAAGTGGGGCCGATGGTGATCATCGCTGCTTCCGGAATGGCAGAATCAGGGCGCATCCTCCATCATCTGGCATATGGCGCGAGTGATCCGCGGAATACGATTTTGGTTGTGGGGTTCATGGCCGAGCACACCCTAGGGCGTCGCATCGTCGAGAAGCGTGACACTATAAGGGTTTTTGGTGACGATGTTCCGCTCCGGGCGCGGGTTGAGATAATTAATGGGTACAGCGCCCACGCCGACCGTCGTGAACTGGCAGCATGGGTGGACGCGGTCCGCCAACAATCTCCGTTATTACGGGATGTGTTTCTCGTGCACGGAGAACCGGATTCACAGGACGCATTCGCCACCACGCTGCGAGCCGCCGGATTCCAAGTCCATTGCCCAACCCCCGGAACGGTCGCGGCGTTCTGACATAACCGGGACTCCGCGCCGAACGGTGCGGTTTGATAGTTTGCGCAGATGGAGTTACACCGGCCTTCGCGTTTTTCCACTCGATCGAAATGGCTTATTGCAGTAGGCGTTGCCCTTGCCTGCTGGTTGGTCTCGGTCGGCGCTGTCCTTACGTGGGGTCTTCAGGATGACGCGCAGAAGGCAGACGCGATTATTGTGATGGGTGCGGCGCAATATCGCGGGAAGCCGTCGCCAGTGTTGCGCACCCGGCTGGATCACGCGGTGGACCTGTGGCAACGCAGCGTTGCCCCGCGATTGCTGTTGACCGGTGGAACGGGCGACGGCGATACAATTTCCGAAGCGGCTGCCGGTCGCCATTACGTGATGTCCCGTGGCGTCCCCGACACGGCAATTCTGCTTGAAAACGAAGGCCGGTCGTCGAGTGAATCACTCCGGTCGGCGATAAATCTGTTGCATGCCGAGCGACTACGATCGGCAATCGTTGTCAGTGACCCATTTCACATGCTTCGCTTGGAAATTCTCGGGCGGCGCTTTGGGATTGACCTATACACCTCTCCCGCGTTACCGACACCGGCGGCGCGCCGACTGTTTCGACAGTGGGGAAACCTGTTGATGGAATCGATCAAGGCGCCGCTCGCGATGGTCGTGGATTGGTAGATAGCCGTGGCGTTTTCGCAGGAAGCGGCATCAAATCACCCTCAATAAATTGCCTGAATGCAGATATCAGTCGAATCGTATCGCTTGGCGAACGGACTATTGGTGACGCTGTCGGAAGACAAGTCGGCACCGGTGGTCGCTGTGAATCTCTGGTACCACGTCGGGTCGGCCAACGAACGCGATGGGCGCACGGGTTTCGCACACCTGTTTGAGCACATGCTGTTTCAGGGCTCCGAGCATGTCGGCGCCAATGAGCATTTTGAACTGATTCAAAGAGCCGGCGGAACATTGAACGGCTCCACTTGGCTTGACCGCACCAATTATTTCGAAACCGTGCCATCCAACCAATTGGCCATCGCGCTGTGGCTCGAGGCTGACCGCATGGGCAGGCTCTTGCCGGCCATGACCCAACAGAAACTGGATACCCAGCGCGATGTGGTGAAAAACGAACGCCGCTGGTCGGTAGACAATCAACCATACGGGACGTGGTGGGAAAGACTTCCGGCGCTGGCCTTTCCGCCGTCGCATCCGTTCCATCACTCGCTCATTGGATCGATGGAAGACCTTAGCGACGCCAGCCTTGACGACGTGGCGCAGTTCTTTCGCACTTACTACACCCCGAATAACGCGGTTCTGACTATCGCGGGCGATTTCGACCGTGACGAAGCACGGGCACTCATCCAGGAGTATTTCGGAGCTATTCCGCGTGGTGAGGATAAGCCGCCGCTTCGCCCGATGGAAGTGTCGCCACGTTTTGATGGCTGGCGTCGTGAAGTTGTCGAGGATGACGTGGTGCTTCCGCGTTTATTTCTAGCGTTTCGATCACCGGTGTTCGGCAGTGATGGCTATTTTTCCGCCAGCATTTGCGCGGCCGTCCTTGGCATGCGAAAAGGAAGTCGGCTCTACCGGGCTCTGGTCCGGGAGCGACAGGTCGCATCAGAAGTAAGCGCATTTACATTCGACCTGAGCAAGGGCAGCGATCTCCTGATCGTTGACGCCACTGCCCACCCGGGCATCAGCGCCGCCGAACTTGAGACTGCGGTGACAGAAGAAATTGCGGGGCTGCGAATCCGAAAGATCAGCACCGAAGAAATTGAACGGGTCGTGGCTCTAATCGAGACCGACCTGTTGTCAACGCTCCAGTCGGCTGGTGAACGTGCTGATAAACTTTCGCAGTTTGCGACGTATTTTGGAGATGCTGCGATGGTGAATACTCAACTGAGTCGCTACCGCGACGTTACCGCTGATGAGGTGAACAGCTTTGTGCAGGAATTTTTGGGCGATGATAATCGCATCTCATTGGTGTATGTGCCGCGGACAACGGCGGCCGCATGACTGCGGTCCGTCCAACACCCGGTGTGCCTCGGAAATACACCTTTCCCACCGTCGAACGCACGACATTGTCGAACGGACTGCGGATTGCCGTCGCGCGAATGCCGCGTCTGCCGCTCGTGACCGTGCTCGCGTTGGTGGATGCTGGCTCATCCTACGATTCGGCTGGACGTGAAGGGGCGGCTGCCCTGACGGCACTCGCGCTTGGAGAAGGCACAGCGAAACTCTCTGGCGGCGAGTTGGTTGAACAATTCGAGCGTCTCGGCACCGGTTTCGATTCGGGAATTGACTGGGATGACGCGGTGGCGCAACTGACCGTTACCACGGAGCGACTCGGCGCAGCGCTCGAAATGTTGGGGGAAGTGCTGACCGCCCCGGCATTCCGGCCCGCAGATCTGGAGCGATTGAAAAGCGAGCGTCTCGCGGAGTTATTGCAATTGCAGGCCGAACCTAGAGGCCTCGCGAATGAAAAATTCTCCGAACTTTTGTATGCACCAAAGTCTCGCTACGCGAAGTCGTCTGCTGGCGATCGCGGATCGGTTTCCGCGATCACGGTTTCCGATGTCGGAGCATTCCATCGTGCCCATTATACCCCTTCGTCGACGACACTAATTTTTGCCGGCGACGTGACCATGGAGCTGGCGGTGCAATTAGCCGAGCGCGCTTTTGGAGGATGGTCCGGACTAACTGTTGCTCCGGCCATCGTGAATGACGACATCGCACAATCCGGACGGTTTGGACACATCGTACACAAGGCTGACGCTCCGCAATCGGAGTTGCGTGTTGGACACCGTGGCGTAAAGCGAAACCACAGTGACTACTTCCCAATTGTAGTGATGAATGCGTTGCTCGGCGGCCTGTTCAGTTCGCGCATCAATCTGAACCTTCGCGAACGAAATGCATTTACCTATGGAGCAAGTTCAGGCTTTGACTGGAGGCGCGGAGCGGGACCGTTCGTCGTCGCCACAGCGGTGAAGACCGAGGTGACCGGTCCGGCGATTCGAGAGATCTTGTTCGAGGTTGAGCGAATGCGGGAGGAAACAATGCAACCCGACGAACTCACCCTGGCGACAGACTACCTAACGGGAGTATTCCCGATTCGCTATGAGACTACCCGCGCCGTAGCGGCGGCGATTGCTACGGCGACGGTATATGGACTTGGTGATGACTATTACACCTTGTACCGCGAACGAGTGCGCGCTGTGACAGCGGCCGACGTGCGAAGCGCGGCGCAACACCATTTACACCCCGAGTCGATGCTGGTGGTGGCAGTCGGTGATGCAGCGTCGATTCGTGAATCATTGGAAGCGTTAGACATTGGTGTGATTCAAGTACACGGCACAGAGGGAGGATCATGACCCACAGGGCACAGCTGTCCTCGCGACGGGTGTTCAGTGGCCGCGTCATCAACCTCGACGTGGATCGGGTTCGCTATCCCGATGGCAGCGAAGGTGAGCTCGATATTATTCGCCACCCGGGAGCGAGTGCCATTGTGCCGTTCCTTAGTGACCCGGCTGCCGAAAATCCGCAGGTGCTGTTGATCAAACAATACCGGTATGCAACGGACGGATACCTGTTAGAGATTCCCGCAGGTCGGCTCGAGCCCGGCGAAAAGCCAGGCGATTGCGCGCGTCGTGAGTTGCGGGAAGAGACTGGCTGCGAGGCCGGATCCATGCGGTTTATGACGTCCATGTGGACGACGCCTGGTTTTACCGATGAGCGCATTCACTTGTTCTTGGCGTCTGACCTGACACAAGGCGAGACCCGACGGGAGGCGGACGAATTTATGACCGTCCAACCGGTGTTCCTGACCGAAGCATTGAAGATGATTGAGCGGGGTGATATACAAGACGCAAAAACGGCGCTTGGGCTACTCTACGCCGCAGGGTTTCTGGCAGGCAGGTAGAAATGAATTGTGTCCACTTTACAGGACGAAATTCTCCAGTATTATGGACAACAGCTTGGTAGCTTTTCCGTTAACTCGTTATTTTTGATATAGTTAGCGAATTACAGGAACGGCAAAATGTTCGGCACGACCTATGCTCTACTATCGGGCAGATTCAGATCGATTCTGCTGACTGGAGGGTATATGGGACAGGCCGCGCTCAAGACCACCGCTCGCTCGACCGTTTCGTTTCGTCCCTTAGCGACGTTACGTGAGTTGGAAGACTCGGGGCTTGTTACCGCCCATTTAGCGGGCGAGCCGCGCGCATTCGATGCCATGGTCGAACGGTATCAGACGCGACTCCTGAATTTTGTATACCGCATCGTCGGCGACCGGGAACGGGCAGAAGACCTGGTGCAAGAAGTGTTTGTCCGTGTGCACCGCCATTTGGCGCGGTTCGACCGGTCGAAGAAGTTTTCGACGTGGATCTACACCATTGCATCGAATTTGGCGAAAAACGAACTGCGCAACCGGGCCCGGAATCCGCTAGTGCTGTTCTCGTCCATTACAAAAGATTGGGATGACGAAGAGCGCCCGCTGGAGTTTGAGGACGTGAATGCACGGCCAGACGATCAGTTTCGCAAGCGCCATGTCAAAGAAATGGTCGATCAGTCAGTGGCACAACTTCCGTCCCATCACCGGGAAGTGTTCGTTTTGCGAGAACTCGAAGGGCGGTCGTACGAGGAGATCGCCGAGATCACGCATTGCAACCTCGGAACCGTCAAGTCGCGACTCAACAGGGCTAGAAACTCGTTTGCCGAGATTATCGAGCCCTCACTTCGGTAGCAGATAGGTCCATCGGGATCTGGGACGGGCGTGGGGGACGGAACACCGTTCGCATGAACGGGTATCGTAAGCGACTCGTCCCAACCCGATGGACTGCCGAACCTTCCGCAAACAGCACCTCGATTACGTCGATGGCACGCTCCCGTCCAACCAGACAGTGGCGATGCGGGAGCATTCTGCAGGGTGCAATTCTTGCGCTCGGCAGGATCTGCGCATTCGGCGCAGCCTGCTTGCCGCTTGGAATGCGCGGGTCATTGAGCCGTCGTCGGGTTTCCAGAATCGGTTGCATCGGCGCCTAGCAGTGCTGACGCTATATTCTGCGGATGCCTCCGTCGGCGATGCGCGTACTCAAGGCCGCACTGGAACGCGGGATATTCGACCGCGCGTATCTCTTTCATGGTGATGACGACTACCTGAAGGAAGAGAAGGTGCGTGCGCTTATCGCGCGCGCCACGGATCCAGGGGTGCGCGAGTTCAACCTGGAAATCCGTCGCGGTGGTGAAACAGACTCAGCAGCATTGAGCCTGACGCTCGATGCATTACCCATGATGGCGGAACGTCGCGTGGTCATCGTCCGCGATGTCGGAGCACTCAAAAAAGACGCGCGCAATGTGCTCGGTACATATCTCAAAAATCCGGCGGCCGATACGGTCCTGGTCCTCGTGACGAATGCGGGCGCGAAGATCGATGCGGAGCTCATCGAGCAGACGACGGCGATTGAGTTCCGGTCGTTGAATGAAGATGAACTATTGAAGTGGATTGCGCATACAGCTGCCGAACTCGGAGTGACCATCTCCTCGAGCGCAGCGGTTCTGCTCGCTGGCGCAACTGGTAATGACCTGGCATTACTTGCCGGTGAGATCGATAAACTCCGGAGTTTTACTAACGGTGCCGAGGTTGACGATGCCGCCATCAGCGCGATTGTTGGCGCCGTCCGGGGTGAGACGTTGGCGGATTTGCTGGATCGCGTTGCGACTCGCGATACCGCAGGGGCGATCGGCTTGCTGGAGCTCGTGTTATTGCAACCGAAAACGACCGGCGTATCGATCGTTATGGCGTTGACGACACAAACCCTGGCGATTGGATGGGCGCTGGCGGCGCGTGATAACGGCGTCGCACAGCATCGCCTTGAGGGTGAATTGTTTGGGCTACTGAAAGAGAACTCTTCCGCGCTTGTCGGACGACCGTGGGGCGAGGGCGTGAAGGCGTGGGTTCGTGCCATGCGCTATTGGGACCATTCGACGATTGACCATGCACTCGCGGCGTTGCGCGCCGCCGACGCTTCACTCAAGGACACACGCGTGTCGTCAGACGAGCAGGTATTGGCTTCTTTGATTTTGACGATGAGCTCTCGTCCGTCCCATCGCGCGGCGGCCTAAGTGCGGACGCACGACCGACGGCTTCTTGGACGGCTGTGTTCGATTGCTGCAATCGCTATCATCGGAACATCGACAGGTCAGGCGCAGTTGTCATCGGCCGCCAAACCCGGTGTGGCAGATTCCGTGTTTCGTCGCGCGCAACAACTCGTTGCAGACGGCAATGGACCAGCAGGGCGGGTTATTGTGGACTCCGTGCTCGCATTCACGCCCGAGAATACGCCGGCGTATGCCGACGCATTGTACTGGCGCGCAACGTTCGCAGAGACGCGTGACCGTGCCAGGTTCGACTACTTGCGAGTGGCGAACGAATACGCAACGGCGGCGCGCGCCGAAGATGCACTGCTCCGACTTGCGCAAATGGCGAATGACGCCGGTGATCGGGTGTCGGCAAAGAAATATCTGGATCGCATGACCGTTGAACACGCGGACGGCCGTCTGCGCGTCCAAGGCGCATACTGGACCGGACGCGTGTTACTCGCCGATGGGGCGACCCTACCGGGGTGTTCCGCTCTGACGCAGGCAAAAGCAACAGTATCAAGTAGTGATGTCGAATTAACGAATCAGATCAACTACTATCTGCAGTCATGTATGCGGGCGACTCAACAGGCCGAGGCGGCGCGATCCGATTCGGTCGTCCACGCCGACTCGGCCGCACGTGCTGATTCCGTGGCTCGAGCAACACCGTCGGCGTGGTCCGTCCAGGTCGCAGCTTACTCCATGAGAGCAGATGCCGACCATCTTGCCGAAAAACTCAAATCACGCGGATATACAGCACGAGTCACATCCGATAAACCATACCGGGTGCGGATCGGACATTTTTCGTCCCGCGCAAAAGCTGCTGCTGTGGCGGGTCGCCTTCGCGCGGCAAAAATGACGGCGATTGTCGTCGCGGCGGAAACGCCGTGAAGAGTGAGACCGCGACCCCGCTGATGCAGCAATATTCGGAGATCAAGGCGCGTCACCAAAACGCGATTTTGTTTTTTCGGATGGGGGAGTTCTATGAAATGTTTTATGACGACGCCGAGGTAGCATCGCGGGCCTTAGGGTTGACACTTACGTCCCGTAACAACGGCGGTGCTTCCGACGTTCCTTTGGCCGGTGTGCCCGTGCGTGCCGCCAGTGAATACCTGAGACGATTGGTGCAGCAAGGATTTCGGGTGGCGATCTGCGAACAAATGGAAGATCCGAAGGTTGCGAAGGGGATCGTCCGGCGTGCAGTAGTCGAAACAATTACTCCCGGAGCCGCATTCGCTGACGACCTGCTCGACGGCGGGCGCAATAATTATCTCTGCGCGCTCCAGATAGTTGGTGATCGGGTCGGTGTAGCGGCGGTGGATGTATCAACGGGAGAACTGCGGTTGATTCTTGCGCACCTCGGTGATGCCGAAGCTGCGCTGGCGCGGTTGGCACCGCGCGAAGTTATTGTACCGGGTGGTGCGACTGGAGAATCAGCGCAAATATTTGCCCGCGAGTTAAGTGCGCTCATCGCCGAACGCGCTGCGTGGGAGTTTGAGCCGGCCCTCGCGATGGCCAGCTTGGCCGAGCACTTTGGTGTGCAGTCGCTCGAAGGGTTTGGGATTGGTGCACTGGATGCGCCGGCCGTTGGAGCCGCCGGTGCACTACTGCGTTACTTGCGAGAGTTACAGCCTAACGGCATTCCGCACTTAGCTCGACCGATCATTGAACGTCCGGGCGGTGTCATGCCGATTGACGAGATGACACGTCGCAACCTGGAACTCGTCGAGTCCATGCGTGGCGGTGATACCTCCGGCACCCTGCTCTCCGTGCTTGATCGCACACAGACCCCAATGGGCGCGCGGCTACTCCGGCAGTGGGTCCTTGCTCCACTCACTGAGCCGACACCGATTCAGTCTCGGCAGGATGCTGTTGAAACGCTGTTCCGCGAAGCGATTGCCCGTGCCGCCCTACGCTCGGCGCTTGACGGTGTGCGCGACGTCGAACGATTGGCGGGGAAGGCCGCCGTTGGCCGCGCGACGGCGCGGGATTTACGCGCACTCGGCGATTCGTTTGCGCGCCTGCCCGACGTCGAAGCGGCATTGCGTCGTATGGTACCGGCAGGAGAGTTGGCTGGCGTGTTGGCGGCGTGGGACGCCTGTGACGATCTGGCAACCGTAATTCGCACGACACTCGTCGAGCGACCACCGGCACTGATCGGTGAGGGAGAGACCATCGCAGGCGGCATCGATGCAACGCTCGATGAATTGCGGGCGATTGCGACGGGCGGCAAAGACGCCATTGCCGGACTGCAATCGGCGGAACGCACACGCACCGGCATTGCCTCACTGAAGGTGGGCTATAACAAGGTATTCGGCTATTTCATTGAAGTCAGTAATGCCAATTCGCATCTCGTGCCACCGGATTTTCAGCGCCGCCAGACGCTCACTGGCGCTGAGCGCTATGTCACGACAGCGCTGAAAGAATTTGAAGAGAATGTGTTGCACGCTACCGAACGGATAGAATCTCTCGAGCGCGAGTTGTTTGATGCATTGCGTCGGAGGGTGGGCGGTGAAATTGCGCGATTGCAGCGGGTGGCCGGCGCATTGGCGCAGTTAGACGTTTTGGCGACTCTTGCAGAAGTCGCGTCTCGGGAAGGATATGTCCGCCCCGTCGTCACGGAGGGGTTCGACCTGTCGATCACCGGTGGACGACACCCAGTGGTCGAACGGATGATGCCGCGAGACGAATTTATTCCGAATGACGTCGTCCTCGCGATCGACGCGCGCACGATCATTCTCACCGGCCCGAACATGGCTGGCAAAAGCACGATCCTGCGTCAAATCGGCCTGATTGTGCTGATGGCGCAGATGGGGAGTTTTGTGCCCGCTACGGCCGCTACCATCGGGATTGCAGATCGCGTATTCACCCGCGTTGGGGCGAGCGATAATCTGGTGCGGGGTCAATCGACGTTCATGGTAGAGATGTCCGAGACGAGCGCCATTCTCCATACGGCAAGCGCTCGGAGTTTGGTGCTCCTCGACGAGATTGGCCGTGGCACGAGCACTTGGGATGGTGTCAGTATCGCGTGGGCGGTCAGCGAATATTTGCACGAACGGATTGGCTGCAAGACCGTATTTGCGACGCACTATCATGAGCTCACACAGCTCGCGGATGAATTTGTAGCAGTTCGCAACTATAACGTTGGTGTGAAAGAGATCGGCGAGAAAATTCTGTTCTTGCATCGCCTGCAGTCCGGCGGTGCCGACCGGTCGTATGGAATCGAAGTCGGGCGACTCGCCGGGCTTCCGGTTCCGGTGATCGCGCGGGCGCGGGTGCTGCTGGCGATCTTGGAGCGCGAACAGCTTGCCGTCGCACTCGCCGGACGGTCCGCGGCGGAACCCCTCGCACCGTCGCGCCCATCTGCCGCAGCAAGCGGACAGTTGGAGTTCATGGCGGCACCCGTTGTTCACCACGTGGTGGAGCGGCTACGGCATATCGACCCCAACACCGTCACTCCGCTCGAAGCCCTGGCGCTTCTCGCACAACTTGTTGCCGAGGCACAGGAGCACACGGCGGGATAGATTTCCGTCACCTCCACCGGACGTCATCGAGCCACTATGCCAGCTCCGAAGAACGACACAAGAGTGTACGACTCAGTTCTGGACACGATCGGCTGGACACCGCTGATTCGATTGACGCGCGTGACGCGCGGTATTCGAACGCCAGTATGGGTGAAGGCTGAAATGTTCAATCCGGGCGGGTCGGTAAAAGACCGCATCGGAATTCCGATTATCGAAGCCGCCGAGCGCGACGGTTCGCTCAAGCCGGGCGGCACGATCGTCGAAGGAACAAGCGGAAATACCGGCGTGGCACTGGCCATGGCTGCCGCACTCAAGGGATATAAGTGCATTTTCACGATGCCGGACAAGATGTCACAGGAAAAAGTCCGGCTGCTAAAAGCCTTTGGTGCCGAGGTAATTATCACTCCGACCGCAGTGCCACCCGATCATCCCGACAGCTATGTGATGACGGCGAAGCGCATTGCCCATGAAACCCCAAACGCGATTCTTGCAAATCAGTTTTACAATCAGGCGAATCCTGACGCGCATTTCGCGACGACCGGCCCGGAAATTTGGGAGCAAACCGAAGGCAAGGTGACGCACGTCATCGCCGGCGCCGGCACGGGCGGGACGATTACTGGTGTCGGACGTTATCTCAAGCAACAAAACCCGAAAATTCAAATCGTGTGTGGCGATCCGGTTGGGTCAATCCTCACAGAGTTTTGGCGAAGCAACGGCAACACGGCCGCGGTCGGCGTCCCGTATAAAGTTGAGGGGATCGGGCAAGATAAAATTCCGGCCACTCTCGACATGACCGTGATTGACGAATTCCAAACCGTGAACGACCGCGATGCGTTTGCGATGGCGCGGCGGCTCACGAGGGAAGAAGGGCTTTTTGCCGGGGGGTCTGCCGGCTTACTCACGCACGTAGCGCTCAATGTCGCGAGGCGCGTGAACGATCCCACCGCCTGTGTCGTGACTTTCTTATGTGACACAGGTGAACGCTATCTGTCCAAGGTGTACAACGACGAGTGGATGCGCGAGAACCAAATGCTCGACACTGATCGGATGACGCTCGGGCAGTTGCTCGACGGAAAACACGAGGGCACGCCGGCGGGGGTCATCAGCATTGCTCCCACGGCGACTGTTCGACAGGCGTTAGGCCTCATGACACTGCATAACGTGTCGCAGGTCCCCGTCATGGACGGTGGAAACTGCGTGGGTTCCGTCAGCGAAGGTGCGTTGTCGGCAAAAGGTCTTGAAGATGTGAAGTTGCTCGACAAGCCGGTCAGCGATGCGATGGATCAACCGTTTCCCGTGGTCGATGCCGGACAAACCGTGGATGCGATCGTGAAAGTGCTGTCGAAGTCGAACCCCGCTGTTTTAGTGCGCGAAGATGGCGCGATACACGGAATCGTGACGCGCGGAGACATGTTGCACTTCTTGATGGCTCGATAGTGTGAAGATCACCGTATTAATGGGCGGCACGTCGTCAGAGCGTGATGTATCCTTGGCGTCGGGGTTGCGTGTAGCAGCGGCTCTTCGGCTGCAGGGGCACACCGTGTCCGCAGTCGACACGGCGAATGGTGCGCTGACGGCGGAGGAAGAAAAGACACTGCTTGCCTCTGGCGTCATGAGGGCATTGCCGCCGGAGACAGAGGTGTTGTCGCAATTGGCGCGTCAGACGCTGCCAACGTCTGTGCAGCGGCTCCCGACTCAGGGAGAAACAGATGTCGTCTTTCTCGGGCTGCACGGCGGGCAGGGAGAAGACGGGACGATCCAAGCACTTTTAGATCTCACTGGCGTGCCATACACCGGGAGCGGACACCTCGCGAGCGCGCTGGCGATGGACAAGGATTTATCTAAACATTTGTTCCGGGCGGCAGGCGTTACCACCCCGGACTGGCAGATGGTTCGGCGAGGTGATCCGGATACGTGGCGGATCGCCTCCTGGGTCGATGCGACGGTGGCTGCACTGGGACTTCCCGTGATAGTGAAACCGTCAAAACAGGGTTCGACGGTTGGGCTATCGCTCGTGAAGTCTCGCGAGGACGTTGTAGCGGCAATCACAGAAGCGTTTCGGCACGACGACGAAGTAATGATCGAGCAGTTTATCCCCGGTCGAGAACTGACCGTTGGGATTCTCGGAAATGAGGCGCTTCCGGTCGGTGAAATCATTCCGAAACACGAAATTTATGACTACGAGTGCAAGTATACGCCCGGAATGGCCATGGAAGTCTTTCCCGCATCCATAAGCGACGCACAACGGATTTCGGTGCAGGCGCTGGCGCAGAAGTCCTTTCGCGCCCTGAAGCTGTCGGGCTGTGCGAGGATTGACTTCCGGATGACAGATGAGGGAACATTCTATTGCTTAGAAGCGAACACCCTTCCAGGCATGACGGAACTGAGCCTGATTCCCCAGGCGGCTGCAGCAGCAGGAATTAGTTTTCCGGAACTGTGCGAACGCATCGTGCAGTTGGCAGTTCGCACCTGAGAGCACAGCGAGAGGCGATGACAGGAATTCCAATGATGGCAGCGGCACTTGCAGGCGTCCCAGCCGGAGTTCAGGCGCAGGGGGTATGGGCTGGTCGGCGCCAACTCTTCGTACGGTTTGCCGGCGAAGCTGAAACGGCCACGATGTACACGGCCGTGGCGCTGGTGCGTGAATTGGAGCGCCAGATCGCCAGATCGAAATTTCATTCCATCTCTATCGGTGGCCGCGACCCGCTGGCAAATGTGAATTTTCTGATTGCAGCGCTCGAAGGAGCCAAGCCGTCCATACCCGTGATGCTTGATACGGACGGCCAGCGCCCGGATGCCTTCGCATTGATTGCGCCACATTTGGCACTCGCACAGGTGACCGTGGAATTCGTTGGGCCGGAAACGATGGTGACGAACGCCATTGAAACAGTGGCTGCTGCGGCGGGCGCCACATGTGCCACCGCGATGGTGTTGTGTCCACGGGACGACACGTCGGACGGCCAACTGTTGCGCATTATTGAACAGGCGCATCGCGCGAGCGCGTCCACGCAGATTGTGATTCACCCGCCAACGCCGACCGGGGAACAACCGATGCTTGACCGGCGCTGGGCGGCATTGCTCGATCAGGCAATTTCGACGCATGAAGACACACGACTGGCGCTACGCCTTCCGCCACCGGCCGGCCTTCGGTGAGCGAATCGCCGCTACCATATAGCGTGCAAGCGTTGGATTCGCGATCGCCGCGAATCACGGCAGCTGTGCAATGGCTGATCGCGATCAACCTCGCGGTTTTTTTCGTGCAACTCACCGTACTGGCGCCTGCCGATGTGCGCCTGACCCTAGGTTTTTCGCAGCATAACCTCGGCCACCAATGGTGGACGATCGCGACCTACATGTTTGTGCATGGTGGATTTTGGCAACTTGTGCTGAACATGTACACGTTGTGGTTGTTCGGCCCGCGAATTGAATCGCGTTGGGGATCGAGCGAGTTTGTCCGATACTATTTGTTTTGTGGGCTCGGTGGCTGGTGTGCGCATCTGGTATTCGTACCCGGGGATTCGCTTCTCCTGGGCGCATCGGCGGCACTGTTTGGTGTAATGTTTGCGTATGCCGCGCTTTGGCCTAACGATCGGGTTTTGGTTTTCGGAGTGATTCCGATGACGGTGCGCTGGCTCGTGGTATCGGTCGGGATTATCAATGTGATTGGTGGCGTGTCGGCGACGGAAGGGACCGGCGGCCTGTCCTATCTTGCGCATCTTGGCGGCGGTCTCGCGGCAGGCTGGCTGTATATTCGCGCGACTTCAGCGGTCAATCTTGGTCAACTGCGTCAAGGCGTGTCACCGGTACTGGATGAACCCGATGACATGCCCCCACGCACCGTGCCGAAAGCGATGCCGCGATCGCGCTCCAGAGAGAACATTGACGATGTGGTTGCGCGCAGCAATGCGGCGGTTGCCGAACATGCGCCTCAGGCTCGAGTGATCCGCCGAGTGGAGTCGAACGCCAATGCGCTCGACACGGTGCTTGACAAAATTTCTTCAACCGGCATTGATAGCCTCACTGGCGGCGAACGGCGTCTGCTCGATGATGCGTCGCGCCGCCTCAGGGACGAATAGGACCAGATGCCACAACCAAAGCTGCTTGAGACCTTTCCGAATCCGTACCCCAAACGGGACTACGAGATTTTTATGACCTGTCCGGAATTTACCTCACTCTGTCCGCTGGGCGGCATCGAAACGGATGCGGCAGAATTGGCCCTGTTAACGGGCGGCGCGCCGGATTTCGCGACAATCAACATCACGTATGTGCCCGATCGCGTGTGTGTAGAACTGAAAAGCCTGAAACTCTATCTCTGGAGTTTCCGCAACGACGGAATTTTTTACGAACGTGTGGTTAATACAATTTTTGATGATCTCGTCAAGGCATTGAAACCGAGAAAAATGACGATCGTCGGCGACTTCAATATTCGCGGTGGCATCAAATCGGTGATCACCGTTGAACAGCACGGCCCGCGCAACAAGAAACGCTAGCGCACAACGCGCGTCAGTCGGCGATCGGAAAATCGCCGGATCGCCAGCCGATCGAGTTGCGGCGGCCGGCGCCCCACCGCGGATACGTGCCCACCAAGCGCACCGCCGTTGATAGCGCCGCGACGTCGCGCACGACGAGTTCCGCTTCGGTATCACCAACCTGGTGATCGAATTCGACGAAGAACCGGTAACTCCACGGTTCGCCGGTCGGCCGCGTTTCGATTCGCCGCACATTCACACCATGGCGAGCGAGTGGCGCGAGCGCATTGAGCAGTGCGCCTGGCACATCGTCGGTCGTGAGTAAAATCATTGTGCGTGCCGGTGTACCGATTGGCAGGGACTGCGGCGCCCGGGCGAAGGCGATGAAGCGGGTCTGATTGTCCGAGCGGTCTTCGATGTCCGGTACCAGAACTTCGAGATTATATCGACGGGCTGAATTGCGACTCGCGACCGCCGTGAAGAGTGGATCCGCGAGATTCGATACGTCCTGCGCCGCACCGGCGGTGTCATTCACCGAATGGATGGTCAGCCGTGGGTGCGCTCGAAAAAACTTGCCACACTGCGCGAGCGCGACGGCATGACTGAATACGTGCTGTGCCAGATCGAAAGTTCCGCCTGGGGTACCTAGCAGGCAGTGATGTACAGCGACCACCGTCTCAGCGATCGCGAAAATCTCCGCGGTCGTATCGATCGCATCGTGGCTCGCCTGAATGGATCCTACTACAGTGTTTTCGATGGGCAACACCGCCCGATCGACATCACCGTTGGTCAACGCGGCGGTGACTTCGAAAAAATTCCGTGTCGGTACCGGCTCTGCATCACCGCCCCAGATTTGCTGGATTGCCTCCTCACCGAAGGCTCCCAATTCACCTTGAAAGGCAACGCGAAGTGGTGCGGACATGAGTTGGTGCCGCTCTATCTGGCGACGGTCGACACGTCGAGCACGGTCACGGTGCCCAACTTCAGCGCTTCGATGCCAGTGCGAATTTTCGCGAGATCCCCAACAACAACAATTGTCACGCGATCGATGGGGATGTACTGCCGCGCCACGCGCTGAACATCCGAACGAGAGACGGCATTCACGTTCGTGCCGAATTCCGTGATGGAGCGGAGGGGAAGTCCATATAGGCCGAGATCGGCCAATTGACCGGCGATCTGCCCGTTGGTTTCGAAGCGGGCCGGAAGGGCCAAGGATACATACGCCTTGGCGCGCTGGAGTTCTATGGAATCGACCGGGGTATCGCGAATGGCGCGCAACTCCTTGAAAATCTCTACGAGTGAGCTGTCGGTGACATTGGTGCGCACCGAAGTCGACACCCCAAACGGTCCAGCCGTGGGTGCCCACCTGAACGACGAATTGATGCCGTAGGTGTAACCTTTCGTTTCACGAAGATTGGAAATGAGTCTCGACGAGAACGACCCGCCCAAAATCGTGTTCATAACGACCAGCGATGCGTAGTCCGGGTTGAGGCGATCGACGCCCGGCGCTCCAACATAAATAACCGATTGGGCGGCGTCTGGCTTGTCGAGGAGATACACATTGGGCTTGTCATTGGCGACGGGCTTCACCGTGACTTCAGCAAGTACCACGGGCACAGCAGTCTGTTTCCAGGTACCGAACTTTGGCGCGAGAAGGGTGCGCATTTCGGGCTCGGTGACGTCGCCAACGATAATAAATTTTGCATGTGACGGAACAAAGGCATGCTCGTAAAACCCACGCACCGTAGCGGAATCGAGTGCGGCGGTCGAAGTGGAATCACCATCCGACGCATAGTGATAGGGGTGGCCGGCAGGGAACAGCAACTGATTGAACGCCAATGCAGCGACTTGGGTTGGCTGATCCTTTCGTTGTAGCAGTGACGCCAGACGCAGGTCACGTTGACGACGAATGTCACTTGCCCGGAATGCCGGACGCAGTGCGACGTCGGCCATCAGGTCGAGGGCCGCGGCGAGCGAACGCTTTGGCACGTTTAACGAAATGGTGAATGCATCTGTTCCCGATGCGGCAAAAAGTTGTGCGCCGAGAAACCCGAGTTCGCTTTGCAGACCGTTGGCGTCGCGCGTCCCGGCAGCTTCGGTGAGCATGCGCGCCGTGAATGACGCCAACCCATGCTGTAGTCCTTCGGCTTTGCTG
>JANYBD010000173.1 GCA_025360995.1 Gemmatimonadota bacterium | reverse complement strand
TATACATTCCGGTGGCCGCGCAGTCGCGGTCGTGCTGTGCCTGAATCTCCTTCACCCGGGCGCGCCTCGCCGTTGCAAGCAACGTGTCACGAAGTGCCCGCGGAGTTTTTGCGCTGTCGAGACTGTCGCGGAGTATGGCCAAACGGGGGCGTGCCATCTCGGGAACCGTTGGCACGGAATCGAGCCCATTGACGATCGCGTACTTGAACTTTTGCTCCATCGTCACCGGAATCCGCATAAAACCAGCCTGCGCATTGCCTTCGAATGCCTGAGCGCGCGGCATCCAAAATCGCTGATTGTACAACCCGTATTCCAGCGTGATGGCGGTGATGTCGACCTTCATGGGCGAGAGCATCGCCTTTGCCATCCACGGAACACCGTCGTTGCTTCTATTGTTGCGACCCGTGCCCGATGGACGTCTGTTGGTTCGCTGTGCCGTATCGGCCCGATCCCGCGCCGCCTCATCATTGGCCAGCGCCCACACATCAAGTTGCGACGAGATCCGATAGACCGCCCGCACCAGATGCGCCGTTTTCTCATCAAACCAAAAACTTCCGACACTCAGATTCCATTTCGGATACCGCGCTTGAATCTTTAACTCCCGCAACACCAACCGCGTGCCGTCAGGAAGCATCATGATTACCGAATCGCCAGTAGCATAGGTGTAATACGCCTCCGCACCTTCGGCGATCGGATGTACAAATTCACGTTCGTCCACATCTGTGCGCGCCAGTCCGCCGCCGATCCATAACTGTTCACGGCCCGGATAGTACGGAATCGGCGATAGACCATTGACATCCCCGCTTCCGGTTTCGCCAACTATCGGCACAACGGTTCGACTGCCTTTCACCTCAACGAGTGCACCACGTCCGCGTTGCCACTGCACCCGCGACGCATCCTCGTGCCGCATCGCGAGCCGTTCACGACCGAAGGCTTTAAAGCCGAGTCCGACTGACAGGCGCTGATACGTGGTTGCGTCATAACTCAACAGTGCCGCGTCCTGCCGGAGCCGAGCCTTACGGGCACGGAGCAACAGATCACGTGCCCCCGGATCTTTGAAGGCACTCGCTCGAAGGGCGTCCGTGACTGGGACATTCACCACGGTCCTGGCGTCGCGACGTCGCCCTGACACTTCTTCGAGCGTGGCCTCAGCTTCACTGGCTCGGGCGCGAGCTGTATCCGCTTTAGGCTTCCCCGTGCTCACCCCAATTTGGACTTGAAACGCCAGCGCAATCGGAACGAGAACCAGCATCGGAAAATCTCCTTGAGGCAACGTCAGGGATGTGTGCATTGGATACGGACGGACGGCCTGTTGAGTTTCGCCGAACTGGCAGAGCCTCGTCCCTGCCAGCCATTGCGCACCAGTCCCCGGCCGTTTCGATTACCCTCTCAGTCCACTAGTGTTTCCCTATCAGTCGGAATCCGGATGATGTCCACGGCTCCCGCCCTTTCCGTTCGGTCGCTCCGCAAAGCCTATGATGACATCATTGCCGTCGACGGCCTCGATGTCGAAGTCCGGGCGCGTGAGTGTTTCGGCCTCCTCGGCCCGAACGGGGCCGGCAAAACGACAACAATTGAAATTTGCGAAGGGCTGCTCGACCACGACGGCGGCACCGTCGAGCTCTTCGGTGGAAACTGGGAACACGATGCTGATGCGTTGCGCCAACGCATTGGCATCTCATTGCAAGAAACGCAGCTCTCGGAAAAACTGTCCGTTCGCGAAACGCTCACGCTCTTTCGCAGTTTCTATGACCATCCCAAAAGCGTCGTCGACGTCGTCGCCCTTGTGCAGCTCGACGAAAAACTGAACGCCCGCGTCGGTGCCTTGTCGGGCGGGCAAAAACAACGGCTCGCTGTGGCCTGCGCACTCATCGGCGATCCGGAGTTGCTCTTTCTCGACGAGCCCACCACCGGACTCGATCCACAATCGCGCCGCCAACTCTGGGATGTGATCGATCGCTTTCGCGCCTCCGGTGGATCGATCGTTCTCACAACACACTATATGGATGAGGCCGAGCGCCTTTGCGATCATATCGCCATCGTCGACCACGGCAAAGTCATCGCCCGCGGCACACCGCGTGAGTTGATCGAATCACTCGGCGCCGAACAGGTGATCGAGTTCGCCGCCGCCGGCCATACGCCGTTCTCCATCGAGGCACTGGCCAAACTCGACGGCGTCCGTGCGGCCCGTATCGACGCCGGAACGTATGCATTGCAAGCCTCCGAACTGCATCGCGCTGTCCCCGCCGTGCTCGCGTTTCTGGCGGCGAACAATGCTGCGCTCACCGAACTCCGCACCCATTCGGCTACGCTCGAGGATGTTTTTGTCTCCCTCACTGGGAGGCATCTGCGCAATGATTGACCGCGACCAGAAGCCGCGCACGCCGCGTCCGTTTCGCGATTCGCAGATTTCCCAACTGACACTGGTGCGGTTGCGCGAGTTCATCCGCGAACCTGAAGCGCTGTTTTGGGTGTTTATCTTTCCGATTCTGATGGCCGCGGGGTTGGGGCTCGCATTCCGGAATCGGCCAGCCGACAAGGTAAAGGTGGCGGTGGTCGAACATGCTGGAATACTGCCACCCCTTGTCGCGACGCGTCTTGCCGCTGATAGCGCACTGATCGTACAGGTGATGCCCGCCGACTCAGCGCTTGAGGCATTACGCATCGGAAAAGTGGCCATCGTCGTCATTGACACCGTGATGACTGAGGTCACGTATCGCTATGATCCGGCACGTGAAGAATCGCGAACCGCCCGCCTCGTCGTGGACGACATCTTGCAACGCGCATCCGGGCGGGCTGACGCTCTTACCGCGCGCGAGTCGCACGTCACTGAACGCGGCGCCCGCTACATCGACTTTCTTATTCCCGGGCTACTCGGGATGAACCTGCTTGGCAGCGGCGTCTGGGGATTAGGCTTTGCACTCGTAGACCTTCGTCGCAAAAAACTGCTCAAGCGGCTGGTCGCCACGCCGATGTCAAAAGCGCAATTCCTCGCATCGTTCATGCTGTCGCGCCTAGTGATGCTCGTGCTTGAAGTGGTGATACTCGTCGGTTTCGGCGTCATCGCATTTCACGTGCCGATGCGCGGCCCCCTCTGGGTGCTTGCATTTACAGCGGTTCTCGCGGCGTTCTGTTTCAGCGGCCTTGGCCTGTTGATCTCTTCGCGAGTTAAGACCATGGAAGGCGCCTCCGGGCTGATGAATGCGGTCATGCTCCCGATGTGGATTCTATCCGGCGTGTTTTTCTCGTCGGCGAATTTTCCCGTAGTCATGCAGCCATTCATCAAGGCACTGCCCCTCACCGCAGTGAATGACGCACTCCGGGCCAACATGCTTCAGGGTGCATCGCTCCTCGTCATCCTCCCGCAATTGACGGTGATCGCCCTGTGGACCATCGGTTGCTTCGCGCTCGCGTTGCGGCTCTTTCGGTGGAAATAACATGACTGAGTTTGGCGATATCGCGCCAGCGGAATTCAACGCCCGCGCCCACGAGCTGGTCGAATGGATCACCCGTTATCTCGAGGATCCGGCAAAATATCCAGTCTTGCCGCCGCTCGTGCCCGGTGCCACTACCGCGCTATTGGCGCCATCGCCGCCGCGTGAGCCCGAGCCGCTTAAAAATATTTTTGAAGATTTCGAATCGCAGATCCTGCCCGGAATCACACATTGGAATCATCCGGGGTTCCTCGCCTACTTCGCGAACACGGCTTCCGCGCCGGGGGTGCTCGCCGAATTTCTCATGGCCGCGCTCAATGTTAACGGAATGCTTTGGCGTACCGGGCCGGCCGCAACCGAACTCGAACAGATGGTCACTGACTGGATGCGACAGTTGCTCGGACTCTCACCAGGTTGGTTCGGAATGATCAACGATCTGGCATCAACGTCCACATTGTATGCGCTCGCTGCCGCGCGCGAGGCGGACCCGTCGCTCGACATTCGTCGCAAAGGGCTCGCCGGCCGCGACCTGCCAACCTTTCGCGTCTATTGCTCCGAGCATGCGCATTCATCGGTCGACAAAGCCGCTATGACTTTGGGGATTGGCTCGGACAACGTCGTGCGTATCCCCGCTGACGAGGCGTTCCGGATGCGCCCCGATGCACTTGCCGCGGCCATTGCCGCCGATCGAATCGCCGGACACCGACCGATCGCCGTCGTCGCCACCGTTGGCACCACGAGCATGACAAGCGTCGATCCGGTGTCGGCGATCGCCGACGTCTGCGAGCGCGAAGCACTCTGGCTCCACGTTGACGGGGCATACGGTGGCGTGGCCGGCGCGGTACCAGAGCTTCGGCATTTACTCGACGGCGTTGACCGCGCCGATTCGTTTGTTGTCAATCCGCACAAGTGGCTCTTCACGCCAATGGATTGCTCGGTGATGCTGACCCGGCGCCCGGACGTGCTCAAACGCGCCTTCTCGCTTGTCGCCGCGTACCTCGAGACCGCCGAACAAGATACGGTCATCAATTACATGGACTACGGCTTCCAACTCGGCAGGCGTTTTCGGGCGCTAAAGCTCTGGATGGTGATCAAAGCGTTTGGATCTGATGGCATCGCGACACGCATTCGGCATCATTGCGAGTTGGCGACAACGTTCGCCGGGTGGATAGCCAAGGAGGCAAATTGGGAACTCTCCGCTCCTCATCCGTTCTCGACGGTCTGTTTTCGCCATACACCAGCGGGGCTCGATCTTGCGGCAACCAACAGGCACAATGCCGCGATCCTCGATCGCGTGAACAGCAGCGGTGATATTTTCATCTCACACACGATGCTTGGGTCGACGTATGTGTTGCGTGTGGCCATCGGAAATTTGCGCACGGAACTGCCGCATCTATCGCGCGCCTTGAGTCTTTTGCAAGCAGCGACGGTCTAGTGCACGCGTTCTTTGGAAAGCCGCCATGTTGCCTCAGAATTAACGTTTAGTGTCGCGCCGCCGTCCAATATCCTAAGTGGCCGGTCCATATCTCCCCGCCGTTCCGCAAAATCCTTACAGGAAGGTCCAATGAGATTTGCACGCTACAGTCCCCTGATTGCCGGTGTCTTGATGGTTGCCGCCTGCGATCGCGCGCCGACCCAAGCAAATGACAGCCTTTCCGCACTGCTCGCGGCCGACCCTGCCGCACTCTCTTTCGGCGCTACGAACGGACTCCCAGGCGGACCATTTCACATTCCTGGTCCGGGAAGCCGCGGCGATGCGCGCGGACCTGGTATTCCGTTTCCTGACAGCCTCAAACTGACGGCCGCGCAGCAAGCCCAAATTCAAACGCTACGTGATGCGTTCGACACGGCAAACAAAGCGGATCTCGACGCACTCAAGGCCATTCATGACCAGGCCGAAACCGCTATGAAGGCGCACAAATCGCGCGACGAGGTGCGCGCGATTCTTGAAACAGCCAAACCTGTTCTCGATCGACTCGCACCGAAGTTCGTCGCGTTGCATGTGGCAATCGAAGCCGTCCTCACCGCAAACCAAAAAGCGTGGATTGCCTCGCACAAGCCGAGCGGCCCTCCAGGTCATCCATAGACACGCGAAGAAAGCAAAAGGCCCCGGAACAAAAGCTCCGGGGCCTTTTGTGTGTCGTCGCACGTGACGCTACGCGTGGCCGTCTACGTTCACGGAGCTCGCATGTTTCGGAATCATGTACTCGTCTGTCTTGGGCCGAACCGGAATATCGAACAATCCTGTGAGCTTAATACGCCAGTCATCAAGAATTTCATAAATCGTTGGAATCACCAGTAAGGTCAGGAACGTCGAGGTGATCACACCGCCGATGATAGCACGGCCAAGCGGTGATCGGAAATCGGCGCCCTCGCCGCGCCCGAGGGCAACAGGAATCATACCGGCGATCAACGCGAGCGTCGTCATCATGATCGGACGCAAACGCACACGTCCCGCATCGATAATTGCTTCTTCGCGCGTCTTTCCCTGCTCTTGCCCCCATTTTGCAAAGTCGATCAGCAAAATTGCGTTCTTTGCCACAATACCCATCAGCAGAATCACGCCGATCATCGACATGATGTTCAGAGTACCACCCGTGAGAATCAGCGCCAGCACCACACCAATGAGCGACAGCGGCAAGGAGATCATGATGGCCATCGGCTCCAGGAACGATCCAAACTGCATGACAAGAATCAGGTACATCAGCAGGACGGCAACACCGAGGGCCGAGAAAATGCGACCGAATACTTCCTGTTGATCTTTGACTTCACCACCGGCTGTAAATCGGTAGCCGGCGGGCAAGGTGAACTTATTGAGTTGCTTCTGGATGTCGGCATTCACTTCACCGAGCGACCGCCCCTGTGTGTTTGCTTCGACGACGACGACATTGTCCCGATCGAGATGACTGATCAGCGCCGGACCGACACCCTGCTTGACCGTCGCGATTTGTCCCACTGGTATGACCGACGTGCGCCCGTTCGGGCCCTGGATCACCAACGGTAACCGCTCGATATCCGCCGCTTTCGTCCGCGACTCCGGAGCAAGCCGCACCCGCACCTTTCGATTCTCACCTGACGGATCGACCCAATCGCCGGCATCCACACCGGCGAAGGCAGGACGCAGCGACTGCGCCACTTGGCTCACGGTCACGCCCATCGAACCGGCGAGCTGACGGTTAAGATCAATTTCGAGTTCCGGCTTTTGTCCTTTAGTCGACAACCCCACGTCAACCGCACCGGAAACTTTTTTCACCATCGCCATGACGGAATCGGCTAGACCATTCAGAACCCGCGCGTCCTTGCCGCGCAACTCGACTTGGATCTGTTTACGTCCGCCGCCAAAGCCGCTGGTATACACATACACCGTCGCACCGCCAATCTTTTTCACTTCATCGCGAATCACTTTTCCAAACTGAATCTGCGTGATCGGGCGGGTCGCCTTAGGCACCATGCGGACATAGATATTCCCGATGTCTGCGGCACCAATAGCGCCGCCAGCCTGCTGGCCAGCACTCGATCCACCCACCGTCGAGAACGTGTAGCGCACGAGATCGGTGTGGGCGCGCACCATGCGTGCCGCCTCCTCGGTCTTCAGTCGCGTGTATTCCAGATTCGAACCCGGCGGCGTCTGAATCTGCATCGTCACTTCACTGCGATCCGAATCCGGCACAAATCCAAAACCACCGTACGTCGCCTGCAACCAGATGGCGCCGAAAAATGCGAGCGTCGCCAACCCGACCATCGACCAGCGATGCCGTAACGCCCATCGAATCACGTGCGTGTATTTGTCCGCCATGCGTTCAAACCACGCGTTGAACTTCTCAAGTTGATGCGAGACCCAACCACTGTGCGCGCCTTCTTCCTTTTCAGGGTCGGGCCAGTATGCCGAGAGCATCGGATCGAGCGAGAACGACACAAAGAGAGAGACGAGAACGGCGCAGGCGATAGTGAGCGCAAACGGCTTGAACCACTGACCCGCCACACCATACATAAATGCGATCGGGACGAAGACCGCCACGATCGAGAAGGTCGTTGCCGCCACCGCGAGTCCGATTTCATCCGTGCCTTCGTGCGATGCCCGGAAATGATCTTTCCCCATCTCAATGTGGCGCACGATATTCTCGCGCACGACAATCGCATCGTCGATCAATATCCCAATCGCCAATGACAGGCCGAGTAAGCTCATGGTATTGAGGGTGAACCCGAATGCGTACACCGCGATGAAGCTGGCGAGCGCCGACACCGGCAACGCCAGACCGGTGATCACGGTCGAACGCCAGGAATTCAGGAACAGGAACACGACGAGCACCGTGAGCAACGCGCCCTCGATCAGCGTTTCTTCCACGTTCGCTACCGAACGCTCCACCCGTTCGCCGGAGTTCTGGATCAGATCGAGCTTCGTTCCGGGCGGCAACCCCGCTTCAATGATTTTCACCTTCGCCAGGACTTTCGCTGCCACCTGCGACGTGCTGTAGCCCTTCGATTTCTTAATCAGAATGCCGACCGCGTCGTGGCCATTGAACAACGCTGCCGACGTGGGATCTTGCGCGCCGTCCTTTGCTTCGGCGATCTCACCAAGTCGAATCGTCCGGCCGTTCTTTTGATCGACGATGAGGTTCATAAAATCCGCTGGCGTCTCCAACTTGCCGGCGAGACGAATCGAACGCTCGTCGAGCGTACCGTTGATCTTGCCGACCGGCACGGCGATGTTTTGTGACTGCAACGCTTGCACTAACTGCGCAACGCTGATCCCCGCGGCCTGCATCGCATCAGGCTTAATCAGCACAGTCAACTCTCGCAGCACACCGCCAATCACCGTTGCTTCGGCCACGCCGGTGATCCCACGGAGCTCCTTGGTGATGCCCGGATCGGCAATGCGGGTCAGACTTGGCGCATCGAGCGTTGTCGAATTGAGCGAGAGCTGCACAATCGGCTGGTCGCTCGGGTCGAACCGCGACAACACGGGTTCCTTCATTTCAATTGGCAGGTCCGACCGGATCGAGGAGATCTTGTCGCGAATGTCCTGCGACGCCTGCTGCAGATCCTTCTCATACACGAAGTACACGGTGACATTGGCGAAACCGTCCTGCGCGCTACCCTGAATGCGATCCACGCCGCCAATTCCCGAGATCGCTTCTTCGACGCGGTCCAACACTTCACGCTCGACGACATCGGGAGACGCACCGGGATACACGATGGCCACGTTCACGATCGGCTGTTGCACGTCCGGAAACTCATCCGTCTGCAACTGCAACAGTGAGAACACGCCGAACACGACCAACGCCACCATGGCAACGATGGTGACGATCGGTCTCTTAATGGCAAAGTCTGAGATGAACATGATGTCCCCTTACGGCTTCACGGTCGTCGGCTTATCCGACGGCGCACTGACTCTGACTGGCGTCCCTAGCGTGATGCCTTGCGCGGCGCCCACGAGCACCGTGTCACCCACGGCAACCCCGGTGAGAATCTCCACGCGTTCGGTGGCATCTTCGCGAAGTCCGAGCGTCACTTCCACGCGTTCTGTCTTGCCGTTCTTAATGCGAACAACGCTCGGCTTAAGTCCGCGTTGATCAACCGCGTTCAATGGCGCTGCCAGTCCCTGATGAGTCATAGTCGACACGCGACCGGTCGCATACAATCCCGCCACCAGCCCACTGCCAGTGTTGGGGATGCGGGCGTAGAGTCGCACCTGTCGCGTCTGCGGGTCGGCACTCGGATAGATATTTGAGATCGTGCCCTCAAACGTCTTTCCCGGATATCCGGTCACCGCGAACGAAACCTTGGCACCCAAATGCACGCTGCCAAGCTGGTCCGCCGGCACCGCACCTTCGAGTCGCATCGTCGTCGGATCCACCACCGTGAACATCGCGGCACCAACGCTGACAACATCGCCGGCATTAACCTGACGTTCACTGACAATTCCGCTGTACGGCGCCTTGATAGTGGCGTTATCGAGATTCTTTTGTGCACCGGCCATTCTCGCTCTGGCATCCTGGAGTTGCGCTTGCGCCGCAAGATTGTTGCGACGCGCCACTTCGAGGGCATTGTCAGCAATCGCCCCGGCCGCGAGCAACTTCTCGCTGCGCGATTCCTCGCGCACCGCGATGTCCGCCGCGAGTTGGGCCTGCGTCACCGCGCTCTTCATTGAGAGGTAGCTGTCACGGAGTACCGTGTCATCAATGCGGGCGAGCGGGGTGCCCTTCTGAACCCGAACCCCCGGCTCGATCAGCACTGCCGTCACCGGCCCGGCGACCTCGGCGCGAATCGATGCGGTTTTTTCCGCAACGAGCGTGCCGGATATTGACGGCCCACTGGTCAGAGTCGCCGTGCCAATGATCGCAATGTTTTCCTTGCCGATGCTCACCGTGATCGGCGCGACCTCGGCGGTATCGGCTTTCTTGCCGCATGCGGCCGTCAGCACACTGAGAACAGTAAATGAGACAAGAGTCGCGCGCGGAACGCGGAAAGTGCCAGACATGAAAGGAGTCCCTGAATGAGTTCGCATGATCGTATGTCTCGTTTAGCGGGCGGGCGTGCTGAGCGGCAGATCTTTCAATAGCGCCACTTTCAGGCGCGCCACTTCGAGATCGCGCGCGGCCTGCACGCGGTAGAGTCGTGCCTGCTGGTACTGCGTGCGCGACTGCTCGAGCTCCACCTGGGTGGAGATCCCTTCGCGGTAACGCACTTCGGCGATCGCGTATGCCCGCGCCGCTTGTTGATCGGTTCCAACACTTGCCGCATACGCGGCCTGCGTCTGGTCGAGCTGGGTGATCGCCGTGCGCGCGTCGAGCTCGGCGAGTTCACGGGTCTGCAGCAACGCTTGCCGTGCATCGTTGACATTAGCTTCGGCAATCATCCGGTCGCCGGTCAGTTTGCCACCCAGGAAAACGGGAATCGACATTCCGACCGCCGCGGTCCAGTTCGGATAGAACTGGCTGAACGAATTCGGAAGGAAAGTGCCATCGGGCGGATATCCAAAACGCTGATAGTTCGATGTGAGTTGTACCGATGGCAAACGATTCCAGTTGGCCGCTTTGAGGGCATACTCCTGCGCCGTCAAATTCGCTTCGGCCTGCCGGACGCTGGCCCGATGACCAACGCTCGTGTCCGTCACGATGCCATTCGCGGCGCCGGGGATATTGTCCGACTGCGACCGTTGCACCGGTTGCGAGTCAACACCAGGCGCGCCGTCGTCGTGAATCGGCGTCGTAAGCGCGATCTGCTGTTGCAGCGGAACGCCGAGCAGCTGACGGAGGCGCAGCATCGCGATATCGCGCGTCCCGCGTGCCTGAATGACCACGGGCCGCTGGTTGTCACGTGTTACTCGTGCACGCAGTAAATCAAATTCCGCGCTCGATCCTACTTGCCGCGAGACCGTCGTTTGTTGCAGCGTGCGTTCGGTTTGCGCCAGGGTGCTGTCGGCAATTTGAACGAGTTGCTCGCTCGCGACCGCATCGTAATACGCCTGTGCAACAGTGAGCGCGAGCTGAGCGCGCGCCGACAACAACCCGATGTCGGCGACCGCCCGTGATGCTTCGGCGCTTTTTGTCGACGCCGTCAGCTTGCCAGCTGTGAACAGATTTTGAGAAAGGGAAAGTCCGAGTGTCACGGTATTCGGCGCCGCGAAAATTTTAGAGATGTCGCCGACACTGCTGCCGGAACTACTGCTCGCGCCGCTCCCGGTGCTCTTGGTGGTGTCGCTCGTTGACCCTTTACTCAATGCTTGAAACTGACTTTGGATCGTGCGCTGATACTGCGCCGATCCCATGATTTGCGGCAGGTATTGCGCACGGGCCTGCATTTGTTGACCCTGCGAGCGCAACACACCGGCCTCCGCCGTGCGAACCGTATGGCTCACCTTTACGGCCATAATCATTGCATCAGCAAGGGAGATGGCTTGAGGTGACTGCGCAACGCTGTTTTGCGCGCCCGCGCCGAGCGGCAGTGTCGCAGCAAAAACGACGGCGAGCGCGACGATCCGGCGCCCGAAAAAATGCAGAACTGACATAGCGTTTTCTGACTGGCGATTGAGGAAAGAGATGATGATGCGTCTGCGGTTCATGATGCCCGCCGCCGACGAGTCGTTTCGCGCGCTGCTGCTGGGAGATTGCAACCCAATGACCGAAGGGCGAGTCGCGAATAGATGGCTGGTGCCGATGATGACGGATGCGGAAAGAGGTCCGGATACATGTCGCGGGCGATTGCGTCGTGAAAAAGTGAACTCAGCAGCATCGCTGTTGCAGCGCGGACATCTGCCTTCGGGTCAATGAGGTTGAGTTCCTGCATGCGTTCGAAATAGCGGTAGAGGCGGGTATGCACGGTGTTCGCGCCATTTTCCATGCACTTCGGCATGTCCGGATGTTCTTCGAATTCACTCATCGCCTTGCGGATCATTGAGCGCATGCTGCGCAGCGTGCTCCGCTGATGGGCGCTCCAGGCCGTGAGTTCCGACAGCGGGTCGCGCGGCGTCAACGGAAGCTGATCGTCCGACACATCGGTGCCGTGCGTCCGAATGGCTTCGAGCAGTAGTGCGCTCTTGCTGCCGAATAACCGGAAGATGGTGACTTCGTTTACTTGTGCTTCTTCGGCGATGCGGCGGGTTGTTGTGCCGCGAAAGCCGTGCTCGCCGTACAATCGAGCAGCAGCCGAGAGGAGTTGGTCGCGAGTAGGGTTGGTCATGCGGGAGCCGGTGCGTCGGGAGGATTCATGTGATGCAAGTAGTCACTTGCATTGAAAGCAAGTGGGTACTTGCACAGAATGCAAGGCATCCGTGGTAGTTGTTGTCCCGCAACAAAAATGTTGCGAGCAAGTGGAAATGCTGCAAATGATGCCGGACCCGAAAGCGGACACTCCACTAGGAGATTTGGCCGCTCGGAACGTGGGTTCGCGGCCCAGCTCGGTGTTCAAGCGTCCGCAGGCGACAATCCGAGATGCACGGACCTCTGTAGTCCTGAGCGCTGTCCGAAACTGTAATCACGCTGTCAGGTACGTCCGCTACGTTCCCGAAAACTCCGTGATGTCGTCGTCCACCCGCTCCGGCCGTACATGTACACGTCAGCCTTCGTCGTGATGAGACTTGCCCGCAACGCGTTGGTCGCACTCGCGACGATCCTTCCGTCAGTCTCGGGCATTGCCGCGCAAGGCACCCTTGCCCGCGCGGCGCCCACGCGAGCCAATGGCGAGATCCGCGGCCGCGTCGTGAGCGTGGAAGGCAAGCGCCCCATCGCGGGCGCGAGGGTGGAAGTGAGAGGTGACGGAACGCCGGATTCACTGGCCCATGCGGTGTCTGCTTCGAGCGGAAATTTTCACGTGCAGGGACTGCGTCCTGGCACGTACCGCTTGCGCATCACCGCCATCGGGTTCGTTCCGCGTGAGCTCACTACGGTCGCGGTCGGCGCCGTCGCACCTACGATCGACGTCGGCACGGTCGCGCTCACCGTGTCGGCTGTCAAGTTGAGTTCGGTCGAGGTCCGCGACCGGAAGGCCGACGTGGACCTCGCTCCTGACCGCAACGCGTACGTCGTTAAGGAAATGCCCACTACGCGCGGCGGTACCGCGCTCGACGTGCTGCGCAACGTTCCTTCTGTGGATGTCGATATCGACAACATCGTGAGCCTGCGCGGCAACCCTGGCGTAATTGTGCAACTCAACGGCCGGCCAAGTCCGATGAAGGCGGGCCAACTCGGCAACTTCCTCGCGCAACTCCCCGCCGATATCGTCGATCGGGTCGAGATAGTCTCCAACCCATCGGGGCGCGAGGATCCCACCGGAGTCGCGGGCATTATCAACATCGTGCTCTAGAAGAAAGCGGAGGCCGGTACCAGCGGCGGCGTCACGATTGGCGGCGTCACCACCGGCATGCAGAACATCGGGGTGAACTTGGGTTACGATCGCGGCCCGCTTTCGTTGTACGGCAGCTACGGCCTCACGAACGATCGGCGGACCCGCAACGACTGGGTCGCCCGTGAGAACCTGTACGTCGTGCCGACAACGCTCCTCGACGAGTACGGTTCGCGCACTCAACAGCCGCTCATGCACACCATTGCGGGGAGCGCGAACTACGCGCTCGGCAAGCACGACGAACTCTCCAGCGACCTGCTGTTCAGCACGCGCGTCGAGCCGGAGCAGTATGCCCTGCGGTTCACCAACATGAGCGCGGCCCGCATTGTCACGAGCTTGACGGACCGCCGCACCGACGGCACCAACCACGAGAACAGCCTCGAGGCGACGCTTGACTACAAACACGCGTTCGCCGAGAAAGGCCACAAGCTCACCGCGGAATTCCGGTTCGATCAGGGGCTCGAAGGAGGACCCACCACCGTCGACGCCCAGGCACTCGTCTCGTACGTGGCGCCGATGGATGTGGAACAGGGGCACAACGCGAGCCGTGCGCGGGTCAGCTTCGCAGCACGCAAGAAGTTCTTGGACGATCAACTGAGCGTCACTGTGCGCGTCCTAGACCCGTTCAGTACATCGATGGAGCGCTCGACCCGCGGTTCACTCAGCTCTCCGACCGCATGCGCGCTATCCGCGGGCTCGGACTGAGCGTGAGCTGGACGTTCGGGAAGCCCGACAAGGAAAACAGCCCGAACGATCTGATCGGGGAGCCGCCGGCGGCGTGATCAAGGGCATCACCGCTCGCACCGCCATCCCTTCGACGACCGTACAGGGCACCGTGAACAGTCCCGTATCGTCGCGCGCGTTTTCCGCGAGGTTCATGCGGGGCGACCTGTCGCGCGTCCTATCCCCCCGCCATCGCCCCCACCACTAGCAGTGGCTCCCGCCCTGCCGCGACCGCTTCGGGCAACGCCGCATCCGGCGACTCGTGCGACAAATCCAGCTCACACGCGAAAAATCGCACGAACGCCCTCCGTTCCTGCGTCACCTGATCGCGGATCGTTCCCTTCAACATCGGATATCCGGCCTCGACGGCGTCGAGCACCGAGCGCGTCGTCACCGCGCCCGGCACGTCGATTGCCAGTTCGCCATCTACCTTCGCGAGTGAACGAAGCGGCGACGGCAGCACCACGCGGATTACTGAAATGTTTGCACCTCAACGGAAAGTACGGCCGGAAGATCGCGCACGATCGCTGCCCAGTGATCACCCCCATCCGGTGAGGCATATACCTGGCCGCCCGTCGTGCCGAAATACACTCCGCACGAATCCAGCGAATCCACTGCCATCGCATCGCGCAAAATGTTTACATAGCAATCCTTCTGCGGCAGCCCGTTGGTGAGCGCCTCCCATTCATTGCCACCGGTGCGGCTCCGGTACACACGAAGCTTGCCGTCCGGCGGAAAGTGCTGCGCGTCGCTGGTAATCGGTACGACATAAATCGTCTCCGGCTCGTGCGCGTGCACGTCAATCGGAAAACCGAAATCGGTTGGTAGATTGCCGCTCACCTCATGCCAGTTCTCGCCGGCATCGTCGCTACGCATTACATCCCAATGTTTTTGCATGAACAATGTGTTCGGCCGCGACGGGTGCATCGCAATCCGGTGAACACAGTGCCCGACTTCGGCATCCTGATCGGGAATTTGCGCCGATCGCAGACCTTTATTGATCGGCTTCCACGTCACACCACCATCATCCGTGCGGAATGCACCTGCCGCCGAGATGGCAATGAATAGCCGTTGTGGATCTGCCGGGTCCTGTACGATGGTATGCAAACACATGCCGCCCGCCCCCGGTTGCCATTGGGGGCCGGAGCCATGCTTGCGGAGTCCGGACAGTTCGGCCCACGAACCGCCGCCGTCGGCTGATTTGAAAATCGCGGCGTCTTCAATACCGGCATAGACAACTTCTGATTCCGTGAGTGAGGGCTCCAGGTGCCATACGCGCTTGAATTCCCACGGATGCGGAGTGCCGTCATACCACATATGCGTTCCCGGAACACCGTCATACGTAAATTTGTTGTCCATCGGCGCAAATGTTTTGCCGCCGTCGTCGGAACGCTGAATCAACTGACCGAACCAGCCACTGCTCTGAGAGGTGTAAATCCGGTCGGGGTTCAGAGGCGACCCCTTCATATGATAGATCTCCCAACCCGGGAAATGCGGACCACTCACCTCCCACTTGGCTCGTTTGCCATCCGATGTGAGCACAAACGCTCCCTTCCGCGTTCCGACCAGCACTCGTACGCTACTCATTAAAGTCTCCTGATTTAGTGCCACAAGCATATCCGCCTAAGAGGCCGTTGTCGACAATTGCGTATCCGCGCCCATTCGGACACCATTCGTACCATCCGCTTTCCGGAACAGGCCGTGGCACCTCAAGGCAACCCTCAAATAGACAGCGCTGAACTTCCCGCCCTCACTCCGCAGGAACTGCTCCGCTATAGCCGCCACCTGACGCTCCCCAGCGTCGGGGTCACCGGCCAGCGACGCCTCAAAGCGGCGCGCGTACTTATCGTCGGCGCTGGCGGGCTGGGCTCTCCAACTGCACTGTACCTCGCCGCCGCTGGCATCGGCAGCATCGGCATCGTCGATTTCGACGTAGTCGATGTCACCAACCTGCAGCGCCAACTTCTCCACGGCACGAGCGATGTCGGTCGCTCGAAACTCGATTCGGCGCACGACCGTCTGCACGACGTCAATCCGCACGTGCATGTCGAACGGCACGACGCGCGACTCACCTCCGCCAACGCGCTGGACATCATGCGCGGTTACGACGTGATCGTGGACGGGACCGACAATTTCGCCACGCGCTATCTCACCAACGACGCCTGCGTATTACTCGGTATTCCAAATGTGTACGGATCCATTTTCCGGTTCGACGGTCAAGCGTCGGTCTTCTCGACTCCCGACGGTCCCTGCTATCGTTGCCTCTATCCCGATCCGCCACCACCAGGAATGGTGCCCAGTTGCGCTGAAGGCGGTGTGCTGGGAGTGCTGCCAGGACTGATCGGCACTATACAAGCCACGGAAGCGTTGAAAATTATTCTTGGCATTGGTGAGACACTGGCCGGTCGGCTCTTGCTCATCGATGCGCTGACAATGCAATTCCGTTCCGTGCACATCACGCGGGATCCCTTATGCCCGGCATGTGGTGCGCGCACCATCAAGGAACTCATCGACTATGACGAGTTCTGCGGCACCAGAGGACAAGAATCACCCATGAACATCGACGACGTCCTGGAAATTACGCCCACAGAGTTAGCCGAACGGTTGAAGCGCGGCGACGACTTCGACTTAATTGACGTGCGCGAACCCTTTGAGATGGAGATCGCCGGTATTCCGCATGCACGCCTAATTCCACTCGGCGATATTCCTGAATCGTTCGGCACGCTCGACCGCACCCGGGAGATCGTGGTGATGTGTCGGAGCGGGAAGCGGAGCGCTGATGCGGCGCGACAATTACAGGCGGCCGGCTTTGGTCACGTCACGAACCTCGCCGGCGGCATTCTTCGGTGGAGTGATGATGTGGATCCGACAGTGCCGAAGTACTAACCAAGTACTAACTAGGTACTACCAAAAACCGGTCTGGAGATTTCATGCACAAGTTGTTAATCGTCGGTTGCCTCGGCGTCCTGTTGTTGACCAACCAGACCGCGACTGCGCAGGGTGGCGCCGGTGGAGTGCCGATCAAATCCGGTGAGTCCTGCCCGCCAGGCACCACCGAAGTCCGGCCCAGAAACTGTCGGGCGCCTGATGTGCCGTCGCCAAGCATCGTGGATTATCGGCCACACTCGACGCTCGTGACGCCGACCCATCTTGTGAAGACCGCGAAGTATCCCGCGATCGATTATCACGGTCATCCGGGCAACCTGATTGGTTCCAGCGAAGGATTGGCCAGCCTCGGCGCGTCGCTCGACAGCCTCAACGTGCGTATGATGCTGTCGGCCGACAATATGTCGGGCGATATTCTGCGGCGAACGGTCGAAGGTATCCGCGCATCGGCGACGATGAAAAACCGCGTGCGTATTCTTGCTGGGATCGATTTTCGGAATGTCGGACCGGGCTGGGCGACGAAAGCGATTGCCCAACTCGAAGCCGATGTCGCTGCAGGCGCGGTTGGAGTCGGCGAGATATCGAAGAGCCTTGGCCTCTCGATCAAGAAGCCCGACGGATCGCGACTGAAAATTGATGACCCGGAGTTGGATCCTATTTGGGATGCGTGTGCGCGGCTGAAACTCCCGGTGTTCATTCACACCGCCGATCCGGAACAGTTTTTCCATCCGGTGGACTACACGAACGAACGCTGGCTGGAGCTCTCGCTCTTCCCGGGCCGTCGGTATCCGCAGGACCGGTTTCCGAGTTTCGAAACTGTGATGACCGAGCGCGATAACCTCTTTCGCAAACACCCGAAGACCACGTTTGTCGCTGCTCACATGGGCTGGTATGCGAATGACCTTGGTCGGCTAGGAAAATTGCTGGACGAAATGCCGAACGTCTATACCGAAGTCGGTGCGGTGCTCTACGACATCGGCCGGCAACCGCGCGGCGCGCACGACTTCTTCGTCAAGTATCAGGACCGGATCCTCTTTGGAAAAGATTCATTTCAACCGGAGGAGTATCCGTACTATTGGCGCGTGTTCGAGACGGGCGACGAATATTTCGATTACTACCGCGGCTATCACGCGTTCTGGAAACTGTACGGAATTGATTTACCGGACGGTGCGCTTAAAAAGATCTATTATCAGAATGCGATGAGACTCATTCCCGCGTTGCCAAAGGACGGGTTTCCGCGGTAGACCTACTACGGCTCTAGTTTCCTCCCGAACTGCCCGGAATCGCCGCACGGTGCCGACGAACGAACTGGTCAATCATAGCCTCGTCGGAACCACTGCCCGACTGTGCGCTGGTGGATATCGATACAGCCGGTGGCTCAGCAGTGCGTGTCTCAGGAGCACTGTTGCCGCTACCAGTTAGTCGGCTGCGAATACCCATTAGTTCGTTGAGTTGATCTTCGCGCTCCGTCATCAACACGGCTGCGAAAGACTTGAGCGCGGGAAGGTGGAACTTTTCGCCATCGCCGCGGCTTCTAATTGAGAAGCACTGTACCTCAAACAGATCACCACACCCAGGAAGCCTTGTGACACATATCACGCGTAGCATTAAAATGGCCGTTGCACTGTCCGTCATCACGGGAATTGCATTGCTACCAAAATCCGTGCACGCCCAGGCCACCGCCATCCCAGCAACTCCGTGGGCAAAGCCGGCCGACAGCGAACTCAAACGCCGCCTCACACCATTGCAGTATCAAGTGACCCAACTGGCCGCCACCGAAACTCCGTTCAATAACCTGTATTGGAATAATCACGAAGCCGGGATATACGTGGACATCGTTTCCGGAGAAGTCCTTTTTAGTTCACTCGATAAATACGAGTCGGGCACCGGCTGGCCGAGCTTCACGCGACCCCTCGTCGCCGCCAACATCAAAACGGGCGACGATCACACTATCGGCATGGAGCGCACGGAAGTGCGCTCTGCCCACGCGAACTCACATCTCGGTCACGTGTTCGATGACGGCCCGAGACCCACGGGGCTCCGCTATTGCATGAACTCCGCGTCGATGCGTTTTATTCCCGTCGCCAAACTCGCCGACGCCGGGTATAGCGAATACGCGAAGCTGTTTTCGAAATCGAAGTAGCCGCAACACGTGCGGTCTTTTGACCGCAGTTTGTGGCCTGCATTATGTTTGGTCCATGATTGAAGTCTCCGCTCTCTCCAAGAGCTACGGCGCGACGATGGCCGTCGACACTCTGTCCTTTTCCGTCGCACCGGGCGAAGTGCTCGGCCTTGTTGGCCCCAATGGCGCCGGCAAGACGACCACCCTACGCAGCCTCTGTGGGATCATCAATCCGAGCGCTGGCAGCATTCGCATCGCAGGGTACGACCTGCAGACCGAGGGGCCGCAAGCCAAAAGCGTGCTCGCATTCGTGCCGGACGAACCACATCTCTTCGACTATCTCACCGTCGAAGAACATTTGCGGTTCGTCGGCCGTTTGTACGGAGTAGCCGACGCTCCATTACGCGCTCCTATTTTACTGGAAGAACTCGAGCTCACGGATAAACGGCGCTCGCTGCCGGGCGAACTCTCCCGTGGTATGAAGCAAAAACTCGCCATTGCGTGTGGACTGCTGCATAACCCCAAAGTGCTGATTCTCGATGAGCCACTCACAGGACTCGATCCGTCAGGAATCAAGAAAATGCGTACGACGATTGCTGCGCGAGCACGGGACGGTGCGGCCGTCATTTTAAGTTCGCACCTGTTGAATCTCGTTGAAGAATTGTGCACCACTCTGCTCGTCATTCGGCGCGGGCGTTGTGTAGCACGTGGGTCGCTGGCTGAAATCGTTGCCGGCCGGCCTGATCTCGCCGGTCATAGCCTCGAAGACATCTTTCTGACCCTCACCGGCGACGCGGGTATCCCAACCCTGTGAACGATCGCACCGACACGCGGCGTGTCACTGCAGCGCTCGCATTTCTGATCGGCCGCACCGTTCGCAACCGGATCGTAGCGCAATTCAAGCGGGTAAAAACTCCCCGGTATGCCGTGGCGCTCTTGTTCGGCGTCGCATACCTCTGGTTGGTGTTTTTGAGACCTGGTGGCGTGGGTGCAGCGTCCGGAAATGCAATTGCTCCTGTCAGCACGACACTTGGTACTGTCGCGGGATTTGGCCTGACGGTCGCAATAATCTTTTGGTGGCTGCGCGGCGGCGTTCAAGGGTCACTCGCGTTTCAACCGGCCGAGGTGCAGTTCCTATTTACTGCGCCTGTTACCCGTCGCGCACTGCTCGCGTACAAAATCCTTCGTTCGCAGTTGCTGATCGTTATTAACGCGGTGATCTGGGCGTTCTTGATTCGCCGCTGGGGTGTCTCCCTCCCAGGGCCGGAGCGATTTGCCACGGCGTGGGGATTCTTTACGGTCCTCAGTTTGCATCGCCTCGGTACGGCGCTCGTGCAACTGCCCCCATTACGCGGTCCTCGCAAAGCCATCTTGATCGCAGCCAAGCTGCTCGCTGCGTCAGCGTTTGCCGCTATCGTGATCGGCGCGCTTCCAGTACTTCGCCAGCTGGGGTCAAGCGATTACTCCGACAGTTTTGCCGCGTTTAGGCGGACCCTCGAACTCCCGCCACTTCGCTACGTCCTTTTGCCTATGCGTCTGGTGATCGCGCCCATAATGGCCAGCACATCGGAGCAGTGGGCCAAAGCGTTTGCAATTGTGATCGGGATTATCGCGGTGCACGTCGTCTGGGTGTTCTCCATGCGAGTGCCGTTTGAAGAAGCCGCAACTGTAGCTTCAGCTGAAATGGCGAAACGGATCGCCGCGTTCAAAAACCGGCGCGGCGGAGGCTCGGCGGCGATTGTCACGGTGAAGGTGAAGCGGGACTGGCTGCCACTCGCACCGCTCGGCCGGCCGGCCGTCGCCATCACATGGAAGAACACGCTCGCGCTCACGCGCGCCGGCTCGCTGCAGTCCGCGGTGGTACTCGTCGTTTTGCTGGCGGTGATCACGCGCCTGATTTCGGCGACGTCTCACGGGACCGCTGGCGCTGAACTCGCGTTGCCGTACCTGATTCTCGCAGCGTTCGCACTGTTTATGGGCCCCCGCGCCGTGCGCAACGACCTGCGGCAGGACCTGCCGAATCTTCCGTTGCTGAAAACATTTCCGTTGAGCGGTGCCGTACTTGTGCTCGCCGAGATGGCGTCGCCGACGCTCGTGCTCGCCGTTTTTCAGGGTTTGATGCTCGTAGTCGCATATTTCGTAGCACCAGCCACACTGCGTGATAAATGGGATACCGCAACAACTGTCGTTGTGTTTGTGCTCGTCCCACTGGGCCTGCTGGCGGTCAACGCCGTAAGCATTGGAATTCAAAACGGTGCGGCCGTACTCTTTCCAGGGTGGGTGCGGCTTGGACCGGACGCCGGTGGCCTAGAGGCAATGGGGCAGAACCTCCTGCTCACTTTTGGATCGATGTTCGCATTGCTGCTCGCCCTTATAGTGCCGATGGGCGTCACCGTCGGTGCGACGTTCCTCAATGGCCCGGCGCATGGCGCTCCGGCAATCGCAGTGGCTGGCGTCATCGCTATCGCGGTGCTGATTGGCGAAATCTGGTGGCTGATTACTGCCCTGGGCCGGGTATTCGAAAGAATGGATCCGGCCGCGCTCACCTAGTGCGGCGGCGGCACGTCGAACTATTGCCGTATGTGGTGGGCACACTAAGGGCCTTGGAAAAGGCGCGCGGGGAGTCGCGGCACGGGGAGAAGTGGTAACTTCTCCCTATCGCAAGAATACGTTCTCCACGCATTTTCTGTTTAGAGGCTCAAATGATCGCTTTGCTTAAGTCTGCCGTCACTCGGCGAGGATTGGTCCGTGCCACCGTAGCTTTTGTCTTTCTGATGACTGCCGTCCGTCTCGACGCGCACGATATGTTTTGGCGGCTCACATCATATTTCGTAGCGCCCGGCGCAACTGTACAAATGCCCGTGCTGAACGGCACCTTTTCCAAGAGCGAAAACGCGATTGAATGGTCCCGAGTCGCCGACTTGAGCGTCGTATCACCGGATGGCCGATCCGCCATTGACAGCGCCCATTGGGACACGCGCGGAGACACATCGCGGTTGAATTACACCACCGGCAAATCCGGTACGTATGTCGTGGGCCTCTCAACAAAACCACGGGAGTTTAAACTCGAAGCCAAAGCATTCAACAGCTATCTGGCAGAGGATGGCATTCCCGATATCCTCGCGCTCCGCAAGAAAAATGGTACCATCACCAAGGCCGCACGCGAACGGTATCACAAACACATCAAGGCCATCTTTCAAGTCGGCGATACCCGGTCCGAAGCGTGGAGCACTGTATTGGGTTATCCCGCCGAACTCGTTCCGCTCTCGAACCCGTACGCTGTCAAGGTCGGAACGACGGTTGCTTTCCGCTGTCTGGTTGACGGCAAGCCGGTGGCGAATCAACTCGTACAAATCGGCGGCCGCGCCGGGTCTACCGGTGACACTCGCCTCGCCGTCCAATCCCTGCGTAGTGACCGCGACGGCATTGTGCACATCAAACTCAATACGGCAGGCCGGTGGTATGTGAAATTCATACGAATGGCGCCGGTGACCGATGGAAAGGTGGACTATGAGTCGAAATGGGCGACGCTGACGTTCGAGATCCGCTGACCTCGTGCCATCCGTGAGATTCCCGCCGGGACCGAAAGCCCGATTTCCAGGCGACCTGTTTATTCGGTTTCGGCGCGATCCTCTGAATTTTCTCATTACCTGCGCGTCACAATACGGTGATGTCGTCTGGTTCCGGTTTGGATCGCAGCCGTTTGTGTTCGTGAATCACCCTGATGCGATCCGCGATGTGTTGGTCACGCACCAAAAGAATTTCACGAAGGGTCGTGCGCTTGAACGGGCACGGATCTTCCTGGGTAACGGCTTGCTGACCAACGAAGGCGAGTCGCATCTTCAGCAGCGACGGCTTGCACAGCCGGCATTTCATCGCGAACGTATCGCGACCTACGCCGCCGCGATGGTCGAGTACACGGCGCGCGTGCGTGATCGCTGGCACGATTCGATCGAACTCGATGTCCACGAAGCTATGATGGCACTGACCTTGGCGATCGTCGGCAAAACTCTTTTCGATGCTGACGTCGAGCACGAGGCCAGCGAAATCGGTCAAGCCCTTTCGGACGTTTTCGACACGTTCAATCTGTCGATGATGCCGTTCAGTGAAATTATCCAGAAGCTGCCGTTGCCAGCTGTTCGGAAAGGCAATCGCGGCCGCAAGCGGCTCGACGAAACGGTATTTCGAATCATTGCAGAACGTCGTGCGAACTCCAAAGACTATGGTGACCTGCTTTCGATGCTCATGCAGGCCACCGATGATGACGGCGCCGGGATGTCCGACCAACAGTTGCGCGACGAAGCGATGACCTTGTTCATCGCCGGACACGAGACCACGGCAAACCTGCTCACGTGGGCTTGGTATGTTTTGGCCCGTAATCATGATGCGGAAGCCGAGCTTCACGCCGAAGTTGATGAACTCGGACACGAGCCATCATTCGCGGATTTGCCGCAGCTCGAATACACACGGCGCGTCGTAGCGGAGACGATGCGACTGTATCCACCGGCGTATGCCATCGGCCGACGCGCAATTGACGAGTACCAACTTGGAGATTATTCGCTACCGGCACGGACCATTGTCCTAGTCAGTCAGTACACGCAACACCGCGATTCCCGCTGGTTTGCCGATCCCGAGCGTTTCGATCCAGAACGGTGGAGCGCCGAGGAAGTGGCAAAGCGTCCAAAATTCTCCTACTTCCCGTTCGGTGCCGGTACTCGCATTTGCATTGGCGAACAATTCGCCTGGACCGAAGCCGTATTAGTACTAGCGACACTCGCCCAGCGGTGGCGCCTGTGGCTTGCCCCCAAGCAACGGATCGCGCTGCAACCACGCATCACGCTTCGCCCAAAATACGGTATGCGGATGATCGCCACCCGACGGTAGGCGATAGCGAGGGATAACTTCTCCGCACCTATGCCCCTTCTCCTCACCTTCGTATTTGTACTTTCCGGCGCGGCGGGGCTCATCTACGAGTCCATCTGGAGCCGCTACCTCGGCCTGTTCGTTGGGCACAGTGCGTATGCTCAGGTCATCGTGCTGGTGATTTATCTTGGCGGTATGTCGGCAGGTGCGGCAATCACGGCACGGTTTTCCGAGCGAATCAAAGAACCGTTGGTCATGTATGCGGTCGTCGAAATCGGCGTTGGACTCATCGGTCTCATGTTCCATGGGCTGTTTCGTTCCGTAACCGACCTCGCCTACAGTGCAATCTTTCCGGCCCTGGCCGGAGGCGCTGCGTTGGTGATGGTAAAGTGGACGATCGCCGGGTTGCTGATTTTGCCTCAGTCGGTGTTACTCGGCACGACGTTCCCGCTAATGAGTGCGGGATTGCTTCGTCGCGTATCCAGTGATGGCGCCACGGATACCGGTCGTGTGTTATCGGTCCTCTATTTCGCGAACTCAATCGGAGCGGCTCTGGGCGTGCTTGTCGCCGGCTTCTATTTAATTGGAGCGGTCGGGCTGCCCGGCACATTACTTACCGCGGCAACAATTAATTTCCTGGTTGGATTTACGGCATTTGGCGCCGTCCGATTAGAAAGGGACAACGACGACGTTCCGGAGCCACCACCGGCCCGACTGGATTCACCGATTCCTGGATCGAGTATTCCGGGTCCCTCCGATCCATCACTGCCGCTACTCTGGCGCGTATTGCTGATCGTCGCTGCCGGCACCGCGCTCGCAAGCTTCATCTACGAGATCGCTTGGGTCCGGATGCTTTCCCTTGTCCTCGGCAGTGCAACGCACTCGTTCGAGTTGATGCTCTCCGCATTCATACTCGGCCTCGCTATCGGTGCATTTTGGGTGCGCGCACGTGCCGACACATTTCGTGATCCATTGCTGACGCTTGGCATCACCCAGTGGGCGATGGGTGCACTCGCCATCGTGACGCTCGCTGCATACCTCGCAAGTTTTGACTGGATGGCAGCGCTCATTCAGGGGCTCGACACGACAGTTGACGGCTACCATTTCTTTTCAGTAGCGAAATACGGCATTGCACTTGCGGTGATGCTTCCGTCCACGTTCTGTGCCGGCATCACGCTTCCACTGATTACGAGAATGTTGATGGCCGCCGGCGGCGGGGAGAAAGCCATTGGCGCTGTGTATAGCGTGAACACGCTTGGGTCGATCGTCGGCGCCGCTCTGGCCGCACTCGTCCTAATGCCATTGCTCGGGATGAAAACCCTGCTTGTCGCCGGAGGCGCGATTGATATGCTCCTCGGCGTCTGGTTGTTGTTTCTGTCAGGCAAGCAAAAAGGTCGCCATCGCACGATTGTCGTTGCGTTTACCGGCGCAACCGTCTTCATGGTGATTTATGCCGTGCTGTTCGTGCCGTTCGATCGGGGAATTCTCATCAGTGGTGTGTATCGATACGGCCGGGTGCCGGCGCCAGGCATGCGATCCATTGTCTTTTATAAAGACGGCCGCACAGCGACCGTTAGTGTGCGCAAAGGCGACGACGGCAGTTACTCGCTTGCGACCAATGGCAAACCCGATGCCTCCCTCTCGCCGACCTGGTTTTTACCGGACAGCGATTCGAGTGTTCAACCACTTGAAGGCGACGAATCAACGCAGGTTCTCCTTCCACTGATCACACTCGCCCATGTACCGAACGCCAAACGGGCGGCGGTCATTGGTAATGGGTCGGGACTTTCGTCACACCTCTTGCTCGGCAGTCCGGCGATCGAAAAGCTCGTAACCATCGATATTGAACCGGAAATGATCAACGGATCGCACACGTTTTATCCGGTCAACCGCCGAGTATTCGACGACCCTCGTGCTGAATATGTGCACGACGATGCGAAGAGTTACTTCGCGTCGAGCAACCGGCCATTTGACTTGATTCTCTCCGAACCGTCAAATCCGTGGGTCAGCGGCGTCAGTGGGCTGTTCACTGACGAATTCTATCAGCGCGTACGCACGTACCTCACACCCAACGGCGTGTTCGGGCAATGGCTCCATCTGTATGAGATCGACGATGGCCTTGTCTTGTCCGTGATCAAAGCCATCCACCGCAATTTTCCCTCGTATCAGATTTTTCTCACGGCCGACGTCGACATGCTGATTGTTGCGTCGAATCAACCGGAACTTCCCAAACCCGATTGGTCGGTCTTCGCCTTGACGGCGATCGCCAAGGATTTGCGGCACTTCGCGGCGATCACACCAGACCTCCTCGACCGCACGCATCTCGCATCGCGCGCCACGTTTGCGCCATTGCTGGTGAACACGCAGGGCGCCAATTCAGATTTTTATCCGACGCTCGATCTGCACACCGAGCGTTCGCGATACATGAAACAGGTCGCTAGTGGTTTCTACGGCCTGGCCGATGGACGATTTGACTTAGGGTCTGCTTTACTTGGCGACCGGATACTTCCGAGCGTCGAGACTGATCCGCACGTGAACATCGTGCGAATTAAGTCTCAAGCACTCGGGGCACGGCTGCGTGCAGGCGTAACGGTATCACCGGACAATCTGGACAATTCCGACCGCGATTTTCGGACGGCAACCGGACGCTATCAACTGCTCCGCCAAATGCTCACCGCGAACAATCCGCCGGCAGATTGGAGCTATTTTTTCAAACTCGCAACCGATGTTGATAGCGACATTCACGGCGGCACGATGGGGTGGAGTGACGATGCCTTTTACGCATCGGTAACAAAGTTTTTGTACGATCAGCACGCCCCGGTTGATGCGCGTGCCGCTTGGCGGTTTCTGCACGCTGTGACCGGTTATGACTGGGCAGCGGCCGCTGTCGAGATCGATCCAGTGCTCAATGCCCGCGTAAACGAGAGAACTTGGCTGGACAACGATTTATTCCGTGATGCGGCGGTAACGACGCTCCTGCATACGGGCAACATTGCAAAAGCACGGATGGTGTTTGATAAAATGGGAGAGTTCTCGACACGCAAAGCCGGGGATCTGAGGGTCAAGCTGCTCGGAGCGCACCTGATCGCGCGGGAAAAGAAATGACAAATGGCGAACCTTTCTCTACCTGCAAGCGTTAGGGTTTTATCGCCCCTGTCTTCGGCGGGTGCCCCGCAAAATCTCCGGCCTTCACCACGGAGATCTTCGCCGGAATTACATACTTTTTGAACGCCGCATTGATTTCTGCGCTCGTGAGCGATGACAGAATTTTGTCGAAATTTTCTTCGAATACCATCGTTCTTCCTGTATTCACCTGCATAGACAACGCAAGGGCAACTGAGGCATCAATTGACCGACTTTGCGTTCTGGCGGCGATGATCGCTTGCTTCGACTTTTCCAATTCATCGGTACCAAAGCCTTCCTTCAACGCATGATCAAGTTCTTCACCGAATGCCGACTCAAGTTTCACGACATTTTCCGGATTGTAGATCGCGAATTCCTGGAAGGCACCGACGCTGTCGAGCGACGCGGCGTTGAGATTCGAAGCGACTCCATAGCTCAAACCGTCCTTCTGGCGAATGCGCACGGCAAGACGTGAATTGAGCGGTCCCCCACCAAGCGCGTAATTGGCTACCAGCAATGCCGCATACTCACGGCTGTCGTCCCGGAGTTGGAGGTTCAGTCCGGCAATGTACATCGAGTTGGCTTTGTCCGGGGTTTCGATCGTCGCGTTGAAAGCTGGCACATCGAAGTACTTTCGCACGAGGCGAGTGAACGGTTTCGGACTTTTCCACGTACCAAACAGTTCCCGCGTCACTGTGGCCACTGAGTCTTTGTTGAAATCGCCGACCACAGCGATGTCGCCGTACGAAGCACCAACCATATCCGTGTAGACCTTCTTCACTTCATCGACAGTCGTGGCCTTGTCTTCAGCGATTTCCTCGTCGACAGTCGTCGTAGCAAGCGGATGTCCGCTCGGATACGGATTCATCCGCCGGGAGAGCATGGTCGGCGCGAGTGCCTGCGGCTCGGACCGTCCCGCTTCGGTGCCGGCGATCTGGGCGGTCTTATATGTGTCGAACTCCGACTGCGGAAACATCGGCTCTTTCAGTACTTCGGCCGCCAGTCGCAGCGCTGGAATCAGATTTTCATGCGTGGTGTTCATGGCGACGGTGATGTTGTTGCCGCCGCCGTTAACACCAAACTGTGTCTTGAGTTTGTCGAAGGTGTCCAAGATTTGTTGACGGGTCTTGGTTTTTGTCCCCCGATTCAACAGTGCGGCCATCCATCTCGCTGCCGTCACGCGCCCCGTGAGTGATTTCTCATCACCGAACCGGAGCGTGATACGTGCCGTGACCGTGTTTCCGCGGGTGGTTTTTGGTAGCAATGCAACTTTGAAACCGTTTGGCAGCGTGTTACGCGACGTGCGGATTTCAATATTTGCCGGTGTCGCGTCGAACATTTCGCCTGCCGCGAGCAGGGCGTTGCCTTTGTAGTCCTTCGTGAGAGCGGTGATCTCGGCAACGGTGACCGCGGGAATCGCCGCGCGGTCGGGTTTGTCTGTGGGAATAAACTGTCCGATCGTGCGATTCGATGGCTTGATGTACGCTCTGGCAACGCGCTGCACATCGGCCGCTGTTACTTTCTTCAAGGCGTCTCGGTACACATAGATCAGACGCCAGTCTCCGCGCGCAGCCCATTCTGATACCGTCAGACCCACGGATTGTGAGTTGGTGAGCAGAAGGTCGAGGTTCTTCAGCGCCAAAGTTTTGGCCCGATCAACTTCTTCGACGGTCGGCGGTACATCGGCAAACGTTTCAAAAGTTTGCAACATCGTAGCCCGCGCATCGGCAAGGGACTGATCCTTTCTTAGCGTTGCCGCACCAAATAGCAGCCCTGGTTCACGTTGCTGGCCAGCAAAGGCAAAGGCCGCGGTTGCCTTCTTTGTTTCCACGAGCGCCTTGTATAACCGTCCATTGGGCTGAGAACTGAGAATGCTGGACATCACCGCGATCGCCGGAAAATCGGCGTGCGGTCCGGCGGGCACATGATAGACCACGTCGAACAATTGCACGTCACCAGTGCGACGAAGCGTCACTTCGCGTTCGCCATCCTGAGTCGGTTCTTCGGTGTACGTCGGAAAGATCATATTGCCACGGTCGAGCGCGCGCACCGGCTTGGGAATCGCGCCGAATTTGTCGACGATCATTTTTAACACTTTCGCTTCGTCCACCTTACCGGCCACCATCAACACTGCATTGTCCGGCTGATAATACCGGTGGTAGTACGCCTGTAGCCGCTCGATCGGCACCTGTTCTATATCGCTGCGTGCGCCGATAGTGCTCTTGCCGTAGTTATGCCAGAGGTACGCTGTGCTGGTCACGCGCTCACTCAGCACGTTATCCGGTGAGTTCTCACCGCTTTCGTATTCATTGCGCACGACGCTGAATTCGGTCTCGAGATCCTTCTTGGCGATATGACTGTTTACCATTCGGTCTGCTTCCATCGACAGTGCCCAGTCGATGTTCACATCGGTGGCATTCAGTATCTCGAAATAATTGGTGCGATCATCGTTTGTGGTGCCGTTGAAATTGCCGCCGTGATCGCTCATTTCCTGCGGAATGTTCGGATGCTTGTCCGTACCCTTGAACACCATATGTTCTAGCAGATGCGACATTCCAGTTTCACCGTACCCTTCGTGCCGTGATCCCACCAGATAGGTGATATTGACCGTCGCCGTCGACTTGCTCGCGTCCGGGAATATCAGGACGCGAAGTCCGTTGTCGAGAGTGTACTCGGTGATCCCCTCGACACTGGCGCCCTTCTTCACACCGGCTGGAAGTTGCGCCGTCAGCGATGATGTAACCGTAAACAACAGGAGCCCCGTAACCACACGTCGGACGAGGCGGGTTAGAATGACATTTGACATGAAACCTCACTGCTAAAAAATTGGCGCCCAATTCAGAAGGTGAAGAACGGAGGGCGCGTTACAACAATACTGCAGATTTTTCAGGGCAGGCTCAAGACATTTTTAGGCCAACTGGATATGTTTACGGCGTTTGGCCGGTTCGACACCCTCTTTACGGAGCCACCCGTGGATTTTGAGTCGCGCGCCACGCTGGTGTTTGCGGCACTCGTGGTTGCGTCCGGCTGTAATTCCGAGAAATCGCTCGTGGCCCGGGAAGTCTCTCCCGCGATCGCCGATCTTCCGCCGCAAGGCGGCAGCTGCCATGCCGTGCATGACGATCCGGTGACGCATCAGTCGGGAAAATGGACCGTATACGTATTCGATCTAGCCAGCCCCACACGCCGAGTGACTTTTACACTTCGCAACGATGGCATTCCGCAGTCATTCCGCGCTTTTACGGTGATCCCCGCGACCGGAAGCGAAGTGCGGGTGATGACTACCTTTTCGTCTCGGGGCGACGTGCTCGATGGATCAGAAGCGATAACCGCGTT
>JANYBD010000134.1 GCA_025360995.1 Gemmatimonadota bacterium | reverse complement strand
AGCCGAAACAGCCCGGCCCGCGCAATCATTGCGGCGTTGTCGGTAGCCAATCGCGGACTGGGCACGAATACCTGCACCTGCAAACTACACTCGGCACGCGTTCGTTCCCGAACCCTCTCCGCCAGTGCGGCATTGCAGGCTACACCACCGCCAATGACGATACGCGCGCGCCCATACTGTTTGGCGGCGCGCACCGTCTTCGCCGCCAGCGTATCCACGAGGGCGTCCTGAAATCCGCGTGCAATGTCGGGTCGGTCAGCATCAATAGTGCCGTGCGCCTCTGCGTCGCGCACCGCGTGAAGGACTGCAGTTTTTAGCCCGCTGAATGACATATCATAGTAGTCGGCATCGCCGGGGCGCTGGCCGCCGTTGAGCATGGGACGCGCGAATTTAAATCGCTTGGGATTGCCGCCTTTCGCAAGCGCTTCGACATGTCGTCCGCCCGGATATGGCAGTCCAAGAAGTTTCGCAACTTTGTCGAATGCCTCGCCAGCGGCGTCGTCACGGGTGGCGCCCAGCACCTGGTATTCGCCCCAGGTTGCCACGTCGAGCAACAGCGTGTGGCCACCGCTTACGAGCAGCGCCGTAAATGGCGGCACGGCGTCGGCGTGATCAAGCGCCGTCGCAAAGAGGTGCCCTTCCATATGATGCACGCCGATCAATGGCAGGTTGTGCGACGCGGCGAGTCCTTTTGCAAAGCTGACGCCAACGAGCAGTGCACCGACCAATCCGGGAGCGTTGGTGACAGCAATCGCGTCGATATCGGCGAGCGTGCATTTCGCATCTGCGAGCGCCTGGCGCACCACGGGGGTGATTGCAATGAGGTGGGCGCGCGACGCGATCTCCGGCACGACTCCGCCAAAAATGCGATGCACATCCTGCGAGAGAATCACCAGCGATTCGAGCTCGCCGCGATCGCCAGACCCACAGACGACGGCCGCCGACGTTTCGTCGCACGAACTCTCAATGCCGAGGACGCGCACCGTTCAGCGCGAAGAAGACACGGGTTCCGCGAGCAGCTGCCGGATCAATGCCTTCTCCGAATCGGCACTCCAATCGGAGCCTCCGACGACGCGTTTGCGGATGACGCCGTCCTTGCCGATGACAAATGTTTCGGGTACGCCGGTGGTTTGGTAGTCCGACTGAATCGCGCCCGCCGCGTCGTACAAAATATCGAAGGTGAGTCCGAAGTCCTTAGCAAAATCGCGAATCGGTTGCTCCATTCGCGGATTGTCGATGCTCACGGCAACTACCTTGAGGCCGACCGGTCCAAGTTCCTGCGCAAGCCGCTGCAAGCTTGGCATTTCGGCGCGACACGGACTGCACCAGGTCGCCCAGATGTTCACGATGGTAACCTGACCTGCGTAGTTCGCCAGCGTGACTGGCGGCGTAATGGAATCGGCAGTGATGCGAACCGCGTGAAAATTCGGCGCCGGTGAGCCCGGGGCGACCGGCGCGATGCGACTGCCTATCATTTTCGTAGCCACGACAGCCGCGAGAACGAGTCCGGCGACGATTGCGCTGACAACCGCCCATTGCGCCCGAACGGTCACCGCGGCTCCGCGCACAATGACCGGAGCGTCCGGATTTCCGCCGCTGGATCGCTCGCCGTAAACACGGCGTTCCCGGCGACGAATGTATCGGCCCCGGCGCGAGAGCACGCGGCGATGGTGTCGCGGGCAATGCCGCCATCCACTTGCAGCAGCGCATCACTTCTTGCAGCCGCGAGCATCGCCCGTGCGCGCTGAATCTTATCGATAGAACTCCCAATAAACTTCTGGCCGCCGAAGCCCGGATTCACTGTCATCACGAGTAGTAGATCGAGATCGCTGATGACTTCAGCAACACAATCCACCGGAGTGCCAGGGTTCATCGCCACTCCTGCGGCGCAACCGAGTTCTCTGATGCGCGCGATCTGCCGCTGCAAGTGCGGCGCGGCTTCGACGTGGATGGTGAGTCCGGTGGCACCGGCTTTGGCGAAGCTGTCGAAATACTTTTCCGGTTCCACCACCATCAGGTGCACGTCCAATGGCAGTGCCGTGAGTTTCCGACACGACTCAATCATTTTTGCGCCAAACGTCAGGTTCGGCACAAATACACCATCCATGACGTCCACGTGCAGCCAGTCAGCGCCGCCGGCTTCGATCATCGCGATCTCATCCTTCAGGCGCGTGAAGTCGGCAGAGAGCAATGATGGTGCGATCCGAATTTTCTTTGGCATTCCGATAGGAGACATCAACTGGCACTCCGGCGGAGGCGCGCGGCAAACGCGCCGTCGGTTCCATGTTTTTGCGGCAGTACCCGCAGGCGGCCGGCGTCGAGCACTTCAACCGGCACGGCGCCCTCCGGTGGTGGCTCAAGGGTGAATTGCGGAAAATCCTTCAAGAACGATTCGACTTGTGCATCATTCTCTTCGGTTTCCAGCGAACAAGTGCTGTAAACCAACAATCCTCCAGGCGCGACAATTGTCGCTGCCGAACGGAGAATACTGCGCTGTGCCGCAGCCATCACCGCGAGATCGCTGGTACGCAAACGCCACCGTGCATCTGGATGGCGCCGAAATGTCCCCGTTCCCGTACATGGCACATCAATAAGAACGGCGTCCACAGGAGCGAGCGCTGGCATCCGCGCATCGCTGACGAGCGGCAATACGTTCGTCGCGTCGAGGCGCTCCACCGTCTGCCGCAACCGCGTCAGTCGTCCGAACGACGCATCCGCTGCAATCACGAGCGCAGCGGAACGCGATAGCTCCATCGCTTTGCCGCCGGGTGCGGAACAGAGGTCAGCGACGCGCGCGCCTGCGGGAATCGCGGCGTATTCGGTCACCAGCGTCGCTGCCGGGTCCTGAACAAAAAAGAGTCCCTGTTGAAATGCGCCGAGTTCCGTGAGTGCCGCGCCGCCGGAAATCCGCAGGCTGTCCTTTACCAGTGGCGCATCTTCGACTGTCACGCCGGCGGCTTCGAGCGCTGCCTCGAGTTGCTCACGGACAATGTTAAAGGGCCGCAAAATCAATGGTGCTTCCAGATTGTTGGCGACGAGCAGTGACCGGGTCTCGTCTTCTCCCCACCGGGCGACCCAGCGGGCCACAAGCCAACGCGGATGCGAGTGCTGCATCGCCAACGCCTCAATCGGATCCGTGGGCACTGGTGGATACAACGCGTCGCGCTCGCGATCGATCCGGCGCAGAATTGCGTTCACCAGTTTGCTGGCGCCGATGCCGTGTCTTTTTTTGGCGAGTTCCACTGTCTGCGCGATCGCAGCGTAGGCTGGCACACTTCCCATATGCAACAGTTGTTGAGCGCCGAGTCGAAGCAAGTCGGTGAGGTCAGCATCGAGTCGGGCGATGCCACCTTTGACACGCTCATTCAAGATTGCGTCAAGCCAGCCGCGACGGCGCAGGAGGCCATAAGTCAGTTCTTGGGTCCAGCGACGGTCTCGCGCATCGAGCGCTGCTACCCGCCGGTCGAATGCGGTGTCGAGCAGTACGCCCGAGCGAAGGTCGGCGAGGATGTCAGCGGCGGCGATCCGTGCGTCTGTGACGCCGAACACAGTGTTTGACGGAGGGTTGCCGGGTGTGCGCATAGTCCTAAAGTATAGTTGTGGTGTATAGTTGGATGGCTTCCTCCACGTCAGATATGCTTTGCACCCGGCGGGGGCCATTTTAGCCGGCAAGTCCTCCCCAAACCCCCTGTCCGCGCACTCATTCGTTACGGGGTGACGGGTCGAGCCGTCTAGATGGAGCAGAAGAACTGGCCCCGAGCTTTCCGCCCGGGGGCCAATTGCCGCCTGTTCGGCGATACATGAGATTTGATTCCCTCCGCAGACCCATTAGCACGGAGTTCCGATGCTTGGCCGAAAACCCGTTTCGAATGGAGTAGTTGTCGCAGCGCTCTTGGCTGTCGCCGTCATTGGCGGTTGCCGCGATAAGGCGACGACAGGTCCGTCAGGTGTCCAAGGCAAGGACTTCGCGGCCCACCTCAACGTGGTTCAGGGCAACCAGCAGACTGGACCGACGGCAGGGGCGCTATCGCAGCAACTTATTCTGAAAGTTGTCGATGCCGGGGGCAATCCTGTTGAGGGCGCTGCAGTCACCTTTCAGGTTCGCAGCGGGGGTGGCTCGATCACTCCGCCGGCCGGGACGTCGAACAGTTCCGGACTTGTCTCCGTCACATGGACTCTCGGTACGTCACTCGGCGCAAA
>JANYBD010000104.1 GCA_025360995.1 Gemmatimonadota bacterium | reverse complement strand
ACGAAGACCACGCGCCTCACCGCGGTGAGATCCGCCAACGGATCGCCATCGAGCGCGATGATGTCCGCCTCGTACCCAGGCGCCAGCCGCCCGAGCCGATCGCCCATCCCCAACGCTTCGGCGGCCAGCGACTGCGCCGACACGAGGGCGGCCATTGGTGATTGCCCGCAATGCGCCACGCGTCCGAGGAACTCCTCGGCGTTGTGTCCGTGCGCGCCGGCGGTCGCGTCGGTGGAGAACACAACCTTGGCACCGGGCGTCGCGACGGCGATGCGACAAATGTCGAAATCGAGCGGGAGGTCGCGATCCATCGTCGCCATCCCCGCTTCGGTGTAGTTGCCCACGCCGAGATATCGCGCCTTGTTGGCGATGTAGTTCTGCACGACGAGCCCCACCTGCGGACTGATGAACGTTCCCATGCGCACTGCTGTCGCGATGTCTTCCGCCGTCGCATACGTCGCGTGCTCCACCTGCTTGCAGCCGGCCAGCGCCGCCGCCGAAACCTGCGAGCGGTAGGCGTGCACCATCGAGCGCAGCCCTTGCGCCGCGGCCTCGTCGCAGAAGATCCGCAGTTGTGCCTCGGTCAGCGTGGGGCGGGCGCCGACGCGCTGGCTCGTGGATGCGAAGATCTTCACCAAGTCGGCGCCTTGCGCCTTTCGCTCGCGAACGATCGCACGCATTTGCTCCGGCGTCCCAGTGCTGTCGCCCTTCCCCTCGATCCATTCCAGCGAGGTGAGGACTCGCGGTCCCGGGAACCCGTGGTCGCGGATGATGTTGCGAAGCGGGCGTTCGGTGAGACTTCCCACAGACTGCACGGTGGTGAATCCGCCCATAAGAGTCTCCCACCCCGCGAGGGCGATCCCCAGCGCCGCCTCGAGTGGCGGCTCGATGTCGGTGGCGATGCGCCCGGTGCGATCGAAATGCGAGTCGAGGTGCACGTGGGTGTCGATCCACCCCGGCATCACCGTGTAGCCGCGCAGGTCAATCGTTGCGCCTGCGGCCGGCGCCTTGAGCGACGTGATGCGCCCGCCGGCCACGCCGATGCGCGACCCCCGCAAAAGGTTGCCACGCCCATCGAGGGCGCGATCGGTAATGAGCACCACCGGACGAGGCGGCGCAGGGGGCGGCACCGGAACGACCTGTGCGTCCAGTGTCTGCGCGCTGCTGGCGACGATGAGAAAGAGGGAGAGAAAACGGATGTGGGCCCGAGAGGAGGAGACGGAGACGAGCGGGCACATTTGGCGAGACCGGAATGAGGTGGTCGGGTGCAGCGACGTGGCACGAAGGGTACAACGTTACGCCAGGCCGCTCGCGCGTCAATGTTCGGTGACGACGGCCGCTCTGCTGCCACTGCGTGCGTCGCGGCTTTCTTACGCCGACCGTGCGTGAGGAAAGTTTTTTGCCGGTATCGTGCGGTCGTGCTCTGCCGGAAATTTTCGAAACCAACTCGACAGCAACAGCAGTTCGTCCACTTCGTGAGCCGGCACCGTAGCCGACACTCGCTCCGACGGCGCGAAGATCTCAGCCGCGTGCATGGCCAGCGCATGCTCTTCGCTGCTTGAAGAAGGTGCCGGAAGATCGGCGCGCACCCGACCGCGCCGAATCACGTAGGATCGGTGCTCGTCGCCGAACCCTGGTACGGTGTACACAAACGACAGCGACTCGACGGCAAAGCGCAGTCGCGTGAATTGTTCACGGAGCGATTCCAGTCGCGCAATTTTATCGCGCAACTGGGCGGCCCGTTCGAACTCCAGTGCCTCACTTGAAGTTTCCATTGCCGAGCGCAGTGTCTCGATTGGCGCATCGTGTGCGCCGTCGAGAAAATCACGGGCGAGCTGAAAACGGGTGCGGTACTGCGCCTGGGTCGTGCCAGCCACGCAGGGTCCGAGACACTTCCCGATCTCAAAGCGAATGCAGCCGGGCGTACGCGGTGGTGCGACCGGCATTTCGGTTTGGTCGGCAAAATGCATCGGCAAGTCGGTACGGCAGTCGCGAAGGCCGAGCACGTCATTGAGTTCGCGAAGGGCCTCTTCAAGTTGGTACGCGCCGTGAAACGGGCCGAAGTAGGTACCGTGGTTATCGTTGCCGGCGCTGCGCACCACAGTGAATTTTGGCGCCGGGCCGCTCGAGATTCGAATGAAAGCGTAGTGTCTGGCATCCCGCTTCATCATCACATTGAAGCGCGGCCGATGACGCTTGATCAGCCGTAGCTCTTCGAGCAACGCGGCGAATTCACTTGGCTGGTAGTCCCATACAATCTCACTGGCCTCGCGAATGATTCGCGCGCCTTTCTCCAGCGGGAATTCGGCGCGGAAATATCCGAGCAGCCGTGTGCGAAGTTTCTTGGACTTCCCGACATATATGATCTCGCCGTCCGGTGACATCATACGATAAACGCCGGGCCGGTCACGAAGCTCCGCGCGCACCCGCGCGTGCATGTCGGCGACGCGCGCTTCAGTTTCCGGCGACGCGGCGCGCGATTTTTTGGCGACACCACGTCGACGGCGGCTCATTTCTGGCATGCCGCACAAAAGACGGTGATGCGTCCCTCGAGTTTGTGGTGCGCACGGAGCACGTTGCTGCAGCGAGGGCACGGTTCGCCTTCACGCCCATAGACTTGGAGGCGCGCGACATAACCGCCGCGGCCTCCGAAGGCGTCACGATAATCACGAAAACTGGTGCCGCGAAGAGCGATCGATTCGGTAAGAATGCGTCGCAGAACGGAGAGCAGCTGACCGCTTTCCGCTCGGGTCACACTCCGTCCGCGGCGGGTCGGACGAATGCCGGCGTGCCAGAGCGCTTCGTTCGCGTAGATGTTGCCGACACCCGCCATACGTCGCTGGTCCATGAGAATGGTCTTGATTGCCCGACCCGATGCCCGAACAAGTACCGAAAATCGTTCATCGGTAAGGTCCGGGTCAAGGGGTTCGGGTCCGAGGCGCCCTTCCCAGATATCGAATGCGCCCGGCGCCATCAAAGCGACGGTGCCGAGCCGCCTGACGTCACGGTAGCGCAGCGACCGACCGTCGCTCAGGATGAATCGCAGCGCCGTGTAGTCCGTGTCGTGATTCAAATGTCGTGACGACGCCGGCTCGATTAGCAGGGCGCCGGTGAATCGCGGCGTGATTACCAACCGGTCACCAGAATTGAGCTCGCCAATGATCGATTTTGCGCGCCGCCAAAAATGCTCGAACGTGACCCCACCCGTTCGGCGCTTGAATTCCGGTGCCCCGATGCCACGTAGCACGTCTGGTCGGAACAGTTCCGTTGAGACAATCGCCGCACCATGCACCGCGCCGTCGAGGTCGCGGGCGATGGTCTCCGTTTCAGGAAGTTCCGGCACCGCGCGCGAGCTCGCGCCACCCGATGTCGCGCCGCAGTTGGCGGCCTTCGAACTGAATGCGTTCGGCGTGCCCGGAGCTCAACCGTTGGGCCGCGGCGATGTTTGCGCCGAGGGCGGTGACCACGAAGACACGCCCACCGCCCGTGACCAACGACCCGTTCCCATCGCGTGACGTGCCTGCATGAAAGACCATCACATCCCGCTCGGCACCCGGCAACGTGATGATGTCGCCCGAACGCACCTTGCCCGGATAGCCACCCGCGGCGACAACGGTGGCTACGGCCGCGCCAGTGCGCCAACGCAATGGTGCCATACCGGCAAGCGATCCACCATTTGCGATGATCAACATGGGATCGAGCAAACTCGAATCCATCAGCGGCAGCAACGCCTCGGTTTCGGGATCACCAAATCGACAATTAAACTCGACAACCTTTGGTCCATTCGACGTGAGCATCAGGCCGGCATACAGCAAGCCTGTGAATGGAGCGCCTGCCTCGTGCATGGCGCGTAATGTTGGAAGAAAAACATCGTTCACCGCTGCCATCGCCACGGCGGCCGTTTCGATCGACACAGGGGCGTACGCACCCATGCCGCCGGTATTCGGACCCGTGTCGCCGTCGCCAATCCGCTTATGATCCTGAGCGGCAATCATCGGCAGAATGTGCGTGCCGTCAGTGAGGGCGAAGACCGAGATCTCTTCGCCCGACATGAACTCTTCGACGAGCACTTCATGTCCGGCAGCACCGAATGCATTCCCTTCAAGCATCATCGTGATTGCGTCGTCTGCGTCTGTGATTGTTGTGGCGACAATCACTCCTTTCCCTGCCGCAAGTCCGGACGCTTTGATAACGACGGGTGCGCCGAGCCGATGCGCCTCGGCCTTGGCCTCATGGGCGTTCGTAAATGTGCGGGCGCGCGCCGTCGGCACACCGGCCGCGAGCATTAATTCTTTGGCGAATCGCTTGGACGTTTCGATGCGCGCCGCAGCTGCTGTTGGACCGAACACCGCGAGTCCCGCGGAGCGGAAGGTGTCAACGAGTCCCGATTCCAGCGGCGCTTCGGGGCCGACGATTGTCAGTGCAGGATTTACACGGCTCGCGAGCGCGAGCAATCCCGCAACATCATGGGCCGCCACGGACTCGCAGCGCCCGAGCTCCGCAATGCCGGGATTGCCCGGAGCGGCGATCAGTTCGATGGAAGGATCGTCGCGAAGCAACTTCCAAGCGAGCGCGTGTTCGCGCCCGCCGCCGCCGACGACCAAAACCTTCACCGACCGGCCTTGAATGCGTCGTCGAATGCGTTGCGAGCGCGGCCGAGCATATCGCCAAGCTTTCCGGCGGCGGCTTTCGCCTGCTCGCCGTAGTACGCGGCGGCCTCATTCATATCGCGGCCGACGTGCGTCTCGGCCTTGGCGTTGGCGCGGGTTACCAAATCTCCATTCACGATCTTGTCGTACGCACCCGAGTCAATCCATCGTTGCAGTTCGCCAGCCCGCACCGTGTTGAACGGATGGTCTCGCAATACGGTGTTGATCACCTGCCACACGCGGTCGACCACATCTCCCGTGGCTTCATACTCCGCCGCCTGGCGCATAAACTCATCGAGACTGATCGTGTCGCCATAGTCCCGACCGCCGGCGAGTTTCAGGAATGTCATCATGGCGGCGCGGCGATCTTGCACTGCGAGTAGGGCGCCGCGATCGGACGACAGCTCACTCTTGCGATACCACTCGAGCAACGCAAACTGAAACGGAAAAAGAACGGCGGCGGCGAGGAACGGCAGTGCGCTCAAGCCAACCGTCATCATGATCAGTGCCACAGTGCGATACAGCACATGGCCGCTCATAATGTGTGCGACCTCGTGGGCAATGAGCACCCGCTGCTCGTCGCGATCGAGATGCTCAAGCGCGGCCGAGCTGAACACGATAAACGGTTTGTCAAAACCGATCGCCTGGGCGTTGAGAAGCGGCGACTGTGACACGTACAGCTGTGGCCGTTCTTTCACGTCGAGCGCCGAGCACACTTCGGTGAGCAACGCGTCAAGTTGCGGTCGCTGTTCCGGGCCCACGCGGACCGCGTTGGCCAGGAAGAGTTGCCGCAGACCGCGCTCGCCAAAAAAACTGGCGATTTTCCGGATGACATCGTCGAAACCGGGAATCGAACGCAGCGCATTCAGGGCAGCGCGGTCGGCCGGATGCTCCCACGACTGCGATGCAATGTCAGCAAGAATCTTTCGATCGGCCATGGTCAGATGCCTCCGAAGGCGCGTTCAAGATCTTCGAGCAGATCGTCCACGTCCTCAATACCACAGGAGAGTCGGATGAGTCCTTCGGTCACACCGAGGGCTTTTCGACGCTCGGGCTCGACCGACGCATGCGTCATAGACGCTGGATGACTGATCAGTGATTCCACGCCGCCCAGCGACTCGGCGAGCGAGAAGACCTTTACCTTGCCCAGCACCGTGGCGGCATTGGCCTTCGAGCCGGTCTCGACGGAAATCATTCCGCCGAACCCCGACATTTGCTTTTTCGCGAGTGCATGTTGCGGGTGCGACGTGAGCCCGGGATAAAAAACCCGTTCGTCACCCATGCGCGTCGCAAGCCAGTCAGCTATTCGACGGCCGTTCGCATCGTGCTGGCGCACGCGTAGCGCGAGCGTCTTGGTGCCGCGCAACGCGAGCCAGGAGTCCATGGGACCCGGCACCGCTCCCGCCGCGTTGGCGATGAACTGGATTCGGGCGGCCAGGTCATCATCGTTGAGCACGCAAATGCCGCCGATCATGTCGCTATGGCCGTTCAGATACTTCGTGGTGGAGTGATAGACAATATCGGCGCCATACTCGAGCGGGCGTTGCAACACCGGAGACGCAAACGTATTGTCGACGATCAGCAATAGTTTGTGCTGCTTGGCGATCGCTGATGCGGCGGCGAGGTCGGTCAGTCGCATCAGCGGATTCGTGGGCGTCTCGACCAGCAGTGCCACCGTGCTGGGCGTGATCGCATCGGAAATTCGCTGCGGGTCGCGGGTATCCACGAAGCTGAACGTCATTCCGAAATTCGTGAGAATCTTGTCCATCAATCGGTACGTGCCGCCGTACACATTCTCACCGACCACGATGTGGTCGCCCGACTTGAAGAGTTTCATCAACGAGTCGGTGCAACCCATTCCGCTGGAGAACGCGAATCCGTGACGGCCGCCTTCGAGCGCGGCAACATTGCGCTCCAGTGCTTCACGAGTCGGATTTTTCCCGCGCGCGTACTCGTATCCTTGGTTTTCGCCGAGGGCCAGTTGTACGTATGTCGACGTTTGAACAATCGGCGGCATGATCGCGCCCGTCGTCGGATCGGGGCGCTGGCCGGCGTGAATCGTTCTGGTGGCGAAGCGGAAGGTGAGGTCTTCGTCGAAAATTCGGGTCACGTGACGGCCTGACTGAAGGAGTGGAACGTGAAATCTACTTTTAAGTACGGCGGAGTGGGCGGGCCGGTTGCAACAATCCCGTTGCCCGCCGCCCGCCGTATGAGTTCAAGCGACAATTCGAATAACACTCGGCTGCTTGTACACCGCCAACCGCGACTCACACCACAATCGAACATCCTCGTCCGTGACCGGTCCAGTCACGACAATTCCCACATCGTTCTCCCGGGAAGGTTCCGGAATCGCGTAGCAGTTCACGCTGCGCACCGCCGGCATCTCGCCCACCACACGTTCAATTTCTTTTGGATACACGTTGAACCCGTTTCGCGTGAACATGTCTTTGATCAGCCCCAGAAACGTGACGATGCCGTTGGCATCCTTGACGCCGCGATCCCCGCTGCCGAGCCAGTGGTCCCGCACGCGGAGGCCACTGTCGCCGTTGCGTACATAACCCCGAGATACCGTTTCACCCCGAATACAGATCTCTCCGGGTGTGCCGTCCGGGAGTTCCGTGTGGTGCTCCGCATCGCGAATGCTGATCTCACATCCCGGAAGCGCGACACCAAGAGTACCGCGCTGGTTTGGCATAGACACGCGATTGAACAGGCAGACCGGTGACGCCTCGGTGAGTCCATACCCTTGCCGAAGTTCGAGCCCGGTGGTTTCGAACCAGCGCTCTTGAATTTCAAGCGGGAGCACCGCGCCGCCGCAGCCGCTCAACCGAAGCGACGGACTTTCCAGCGATCCGCCGGAGCGCTCAATCACAGTGAGAATCGCCGCGAACACCGCCGGCACGCCGAAAAATTCGGTAATACCACCAGTGCGCAGCAACTCGACCGCGGCCAGCGGGTTAAATCGCGCCATTGTGGTAACCCGGCTGCCGGAGATCATCGGAGCGATGAGTGTTACCGTAAACCCGAACAAGTGGGCGAATGGGAGTGCGGCCAAACAGTGACCACCGGCGCTGAATCCAAGTGCGGCAACAGTCTGCCGGGCATTCGCGAGCAAATTGTGATGTGTGAGCACTGCGCCCAGCGGCCGCCCGGCCATCGCCGACGTGTACACAATGATCGCCTCTTCGTCACGGCCCGCCGCAGCGCTATCGACTTCGACCGAGAGGCCGACGTGCGATCCCAGATCCACCTCGGTCTCGGCACCGTCAAAATGCGCCGTCGCCGACCGCGGCGCGTGGTCGAGCAACACGTACGGCACGCCTGGTGGAAGTTTCGACATCTGCGACCGCGACGTAAATACGACCCCGACGTCTGCATCAGTAATTTGATACGCCACTTCGGGCGGTGCGGCGAGCGGATTGATGAGTACGGCGCCATGACCATCGCTGGCGGCGAGTGCGGTCAGAAATTGCGGGCCAGTATTCAAGAGCACTGCAGCCCGCCGGCCGCGCAATGCGCGGACGAGAGGGGCACTGCGCTGCAGCAGGGTAAATCCGGCCGCCACGAGCTGAGAGGCGGGTAGGCCATCGATAAACCCTCCTCCGGCGGCCGCTGCGAGTGGCAACAGAGTTGAGGAATCGGACATAGGCTGGGAATATACGCCTGTTGCCACCCGACTTACCCGCGATACCTTCCAAACCTATGAGTGAAAGCGGACTGATGATCGGAGTCTCTGGCATTCGCGGGAGAGTGGGTTTCGGCCTCTCTCCGGATGTAGTGGCGCGTTACGCCGCGGCGTTCGGTGCGTGGGCGCTGCGACAGGGACCGTCGCGTGCGGTTGTGCTGGGCCGCGACAGCCGTGTCACCGGCCCGCTCTTCCATCAAGTGGCGCGCGCCGGACTCGAGGCGGCGGGGGCAGATGTCATTGACCTCGGCTTGACCACAACCCCTTCGATTCAGCTCGCGGTAGAGCATCATCATGCGGCCGGCGGACTCGGCATTACGGCGAGTCATAATCCGATCGAATGGAACGCGCTTAAATTTATTGGTGCCTCCGGCCTTTTCTTGAGCGCAGAACAAGGGGCGGAAATGCGTGCCCTTATTGAGCATGGCATTCCCTACGCCACGTGGGACGCGCTCGGCAAAACGCGATTTGATGGTGACGCAATTGCCCGGCACATCGAGGCCGTGCTCGCACTGCCGATGATGAATGTGCAGGCGATTCGAGCCCGCGGTTTTCGCGTTGCCTACGATGCGTGCCGCGGCGCTGGCGGCGCGATCATTCCGCATTTACTCGAGCGATTGGGATGCGAGGTACACGAAATCAATGTCGAAACCGACGGACACTTTCCCCGTCCTCCGGAACCGATTCCGGAGAACCTCGGCGATCTCGAACAGTTGGTAAAAGACACCGGTTCGCAAATTGGATTCGCGACGGATCCTGACGTCGATCGTCTGGCACTCGTGTCCGACGAAGGCAAAGCGATCGGCGAGGACTATACGCTTGCGCTTGCATGCCGTGTCGTGTTGCGACATCGGAAAGGACACGTTGTCACAAATTTATCTACCAGTCGGGTTGTTGATGACGCCGCCGCGGATTTCGGCCAGCAGGTAATCCGGGCCCCGGTCGGCGAGGTTAACGTCGCATTGCGCATGAAGAAAGAGCACGCGGTGATCGGCGGGGAGGGGAACGGCGGTGTCATTCTTCCCGAGTTGCATCTCGGCCGCGACGCACCGCTTGGCGTGGCATTGATGTTGCAATTGATGCTCGAGGATCCGCGATCACTGTCGCAGATAGTGGCGGCGTCTCCGCGGTATGCCATCATCAAAGACAAGCTTGACCTCCCCAACGCGCCACTTGATACGGTGTACGCGGCATTGCGGGCGGCGTTCCCGGACGCTGAGGCAGACACGCAGGATGGTCTGCGACTCGGGTGGCCGGACCGGTGGGTGCATGTGCGCCCGTCCGGTACTGAGCCGATTGTCCGGGTGATCGCCGAGGCGCCCACCAAGGACGACGCGGCGAAGTTAGTCAACCGTGGGCGCGAGTTGTTGGCGAAACTCTTGTAGAATGTGACTTTGTATTCCGTCCCTAACCCCTTCGAATAAATGTGCGGGATTATCGGCTCTATCGGACCAAATCAATCGGCGCCCTTTCTCTTGGAAGGGCTGAAACGCATGGAGTATCGCGGTTACGATTCAGCGGGAATCGCGATTTATAATGGTACGGCGCTGGAAACACGTCGTGCGGCCGGCAAAATCGCGAAACTCGAAGCGCTGCTTGTTGCCGAGCCGATTGCCGGAACTGTGGGCATTGGTCACACGCGCTGGGCGACGCATGGTCCGCCGACGGCTCGGAACGCCCACCCGCACCTTTCTGCCGATGGCACAGTAGCGGTCGTGCACAACGGCATCATCGAAAATTTTACTGCGATCAAATCCGCGTTGCAGGATCTCGGCTATGAATTCCGGTCCGACACGGACACCGAGGTCGTGGCGCACTTGGTGCAGGAGCTCTTTGAAGGATCACTGGAAGAAGCGGTGATCAATGCGTTGCGCAAAATCGAAGGAACCTTTGGACTCGCCGTGATTTCCAGTCGCGATCCCGGCAAGATCGTCGCGGCGCGGAAAGGCAGTCCGCTGCTGATTGGCATTGGTGAGGGACAGAACTTTGTCGCGTCCGATCCGTCGGCCATTCTTGCGCACACACGGCAAGTGGTCTACCTGAACGACGGCGACGTTGCAGTGATCGAGGCCGACAAATACCATGTCATTGACATCAACGCCATTCCGCAGCCGCGCACGGTCGATCGTATCGATTGGGATCTCGCCGAGATCGAACGGGGCGGGTACGCGCATTTTATGCTCAAGGAAATCTTCGAGCAGCCAAATACGATTGAGAATACCATGCGCGGCCGTCTCATTCTGGAGGACGGGACGGCAAAGCTTGGCGGCCTCAATCTGACGCACGAAGAGTTGTTGTCTATCGACAACATTGTGATCACCGCCTGCGGCACCAGCTGGCATTCGGCGCTCATTGGCGAAATGATGCTGGAAGAGCTTGCCCGCATTCCCGTGTCCGTGGAGTATGCCTCGGAGTTTCGCTATCGCAATCCGATTATTACGCCGACCACGCTGTGTATTGTGATTTCCCAGTCGGGCGAAACCGCCGATACTTTAGCAGCGATGCGGGAAGCCAAACGGCGAGGCGCGCGCACACTCGGGTTGGTGAACGTGGTGGGATCCACCATCGCGCGTGAAGACGATGGCGGGGTGTATCTACATGCCGGACCAGAAATCGGTGTTGCCAGTACCAAGGCGTTCACGAGCCAAGTCGCCGCCCTCGCCCTATTCACTCTCAAGCTGGCGCGCAAACGCGATCTCTCGGTGGTGCGCGGCCGCGAGATCGCCCAGGCGATGCATAACTTGCCGGCGCAGATTCAGAAGGTGCTCGACCATGCTCAGGACATTGAAGCCATCGCCGAGGAGTTCAAGCGGGCGTCGAACTTTTTGTATCTCGGCCGCGGGTACAATTTCCCCGCTGCGCTCGAGGGGGCGCTGAAGCTCAAGGAAATTTCCTACATTCATGCCGAAGGCTATCCTGCGGCCGAAATGAAGCATGGGCCGATTGCGCTCATTGATGAAATGATGCCTGTCGTTTTCGTGGCACCTCACGATGCCGTGTTCGACAAGGTGGTATCCAACATTCAGGAAGTGAAAGCGCGGAAAGGCAAGACGATCGTTATCACCAGCCGTGACGAACCATCGCTCGCCGGAATGATCGACTACGAAATCCGCATTCCGGAAACGATTGACATGCTCACTCCGATTCTGGCCGCCGTCCCATTGCAGCTATTGGCGTACTATATCGCCGTGAAGCGGGGGTCCGACGTCGATCAGCCGCGCAATCTCGCGAAGAGTGTGACGGTCGAATAACGGCGCGCCAACTATTCGGTGGGGCTGCGCTTGAGATTGGCGATTGCCTCGCGTGCGAATGCTGCTTCGCGCGTGCCCGGATGGGCGATAATCATTCGGCGCAGCTCAACCATCGCGCGGCCAGGATCGGCGAGCGGGCCCAAATACAAATCCACGATTTTCTGCGTTGCATAGCGCTGGAGTTCCGGCGTGATGCCATCCACGTCGCGCGCAAGGGTAAAGCGCGCCGCGGCGGTCGCCGGGTCATTGAGTTGTCGTGCATATAGTTCGCCGGCGCGAATCAGCGGCCAGGCATTGAGAGGCTGCGAGACGACCACCGCCTCCCAGGCATCGGCCGCGCCGCGGTAGTCGCCCCGCGCCTCAAGTGCATCGATGTGCGAATGGGTCTGCGCGTAGGTGCCCGCTCCAACGGGTGCATAGATGGCCTGCGCCGTGCGTCCCGAGCCCTCAAGCAACGCATAGCCAACCGTCTTGCCCATGAAAAATCCGACGACGCCGAATATCGGAACCATCAGAAAGGTGTGACCTATACCGGGGAGGCCCATGGCAATGCCGAAGGTCGAGAATCCGGTCGCCATGATGGCGCCCCATGTGCCGTGCCCATTCCCTCGGTAAATCCACTCTCGGTAGCGCTGCTCGAAGTTCATCGGCTATTCTAACTCCATATGCGCCTATTACTCCAGAGGGTTTCCCGCGCCGAGGTGCGCGTCGGCGGTCGCGTGACCGGCCGAATCGATCAAGGTTATCTCCTGCTCGTGGGGGTCACGCACAGCGACACCGCATCCCAACTGGAATGGATGGCCGAGAAAGTTGCCGGCTTGCGACTCTTTGCCGACGCTGACGGCAAGATGAACCTTGGCCTTGCTGACGTGGGTGGTGCGGTGCTGGTCG
>JANYBD010000091.1 GCA_025360995.1 Gemmatimonadota bacterium | reverse complement strand
CGTGACGCGCAACTCGCCACGCGAGGGCACGTCAAAACTGGTCAGGAAGTGCCGCGCTACGCGGGTTAGTGCAGTGGAATTCGTCGCCCGGAGCAACAAGTGCCACCGCCAGCGCGTTTTGATCCGCTCGATCGGGCACGGTGCCGGACCAACGAGCTCAATCCCCGCAATTCCCGGAGTGGCAAGTGCCTTTTCGAACCACTTTCCCGCCGCCACCGCGAGCTCCATCGTCGCGATTTCGTGCGCGCCGCTGAACACGATGTTTGCCAACCGCACTGTCGGCGGGTACGCTGGACTCTCCCGGCCCGGCAGTTCTTCGGCCACAAATGCGTGGTAGGCGTGCGTTACCGCGCAGCGAATCGCGTGGTGCGTCGGCACACGGGTTTGAATAATCACCAGCCCGCCCTTTGGTCCGCGGCCGGCGCGGCCTGCCACTTGGCTTGCGAGCTGAAACGTCCGCTCCGACGCGCGAAAGTCCGGAAGATTAATTCCGACATCCGCGTCAATCACACCCACGAGCGTGACGTTCGGAAAATCGAGCCCTTTCGCGATCATCTGGGTGCCAAGCAATACATCGACTTCGCCGTGCTCCACGCGGTCGAGCAACGTTGCGTGCGCCCATTTTCCGCTCGTCGTGTCCACGTCCATCCGCGCAATGCGCAGCGCCGGAAAGCGTTCAGCAAGCATCCGTTCCACTTGCTGCGTCCCCAGCCCCCGCTGCCGCATTGTCAGGGCATGACATTGCGGACACGTATCGGCCAAAGCTTCCTGATGCATACAGTAATGACAGACCAACCGGTCCGGCGCCCGATGATACGTCAGTGAGATCGAACAATCGGGACACGCGGCCACCCATTCACAATTGCTGCACTGCACAAACGATGCGTACCCGCGCCGGTTGAGCAACAATATTACCTGCTCCTGCTTGGCAACTCGCTCACGCAGTTCCGTTTCCAATCGTTCACTGATCACTGACCGCAATTGTTTTTCCGCAGCAGTGAGATGCGCCGCGCGCGTCGTTACGCGGAGATCCACGAGCTCCACCTTGGGCAGCGCTCCGCCGCCGACCCGTGCCGGTAACGACAGCAGCGTGTATTTTCCGCTCTGTGCATTTACCCAGCTTTCCAAGCTCGGTGTCGCGCTGCCAAGCACGCACACCGCACCGGATTCGCGGGCCCGCACGATCGCGACTTCGCGGGCGTGATAGCGCGGTGACTCACCCTGCTTGTAACTCGCCTCGTGCTCTTCGTCGACAACAATCGCGCCAAGATTCTCCAGCGGGGCAAAAATTGCCGAGCGTGCCCCGACAGCGATCCGTTTTTCTCCACGGCGAAGTGCCAACCATGCGTCATAGCGCTCGCCGTCGCTCAGGGCGGAATGCAGGACTGCAACTTCGTCGCCGAACGCCGCGCGAAAACGGTCAACGGCCTGAGGTGTCAGTGCAATTTCCGGAACCAGCACGATCGCCGAGCGCCCGCGACGGACGATTTCACGGAGAAATTCGATGTACACCAGCGTCTTGCCACTGCCAGTGATGCCGTGCAACAAGGCAACCGACCCAGGCGCTGCAGCTGTCAGCGCGTCGATCGCCGTGCGCTGAGCTGGCGTCGGTGCATGCGTCGTGGCTGCCTGACGCGCCCGATGCGCGAACGGATCGCGCGCGGTCGTCTCTCTGGAGATTATGGCGAACCCGCGCTTCACGAGTCCCTGCACCACGGCGTCCGAACATTGGAGCTGTTGCACGACCTGATCGACCGGCGCGGCGCCTCCAACCGATTCGAGCATTTCGAACAGCGCACGTTGTTGCGGCGAGCGGCCAAACACTTTGTCGCGCTCCATCAGTGACGGCAGCTCTTTGGTCAGCGTGATCACCCGTCGCGATTTTACCGGCGGCTCGGGTCGCTTCGATGCGCCCAGTGCCGCCGGCAGCGCCGCTCTCAATACCATCCCGACCGGCGACAAATAGTAATCGGCAATCCATTGACAGACGTGCAGCAGATCCGGCCGGAATGCCGGAGAAGCATCCGGTACGTCAATGACTTTTTTGGGCTCGGCGTCGCCAAGCGCCAAACCATCGCTCTCACCGAGGCAGTAGCCAACTTCGCGACGGTTGCGGACCGGCACGATGACACGCGACCCGGCGACGAGTGGGTGACGCGTCTCCCCTTCCACCGCGTACGTGAAAGTTTTATAGAGCGGCAGCGGCAGAGCGACCTCAATCAGACGCCGGCCGGAAATCGGCGCGGCCAAGGTCATGCCTCTGGCGTTCGCATTGTGCGCACGCGCTCAGCCGAGTGTGCGCCAACCGAGTACAGATATTCAAGCAATGCTTCTGCGAGTTCTTGTCCGCGCTGATAACGATCGTCCGGATTCTTCGCGAGACATTTCATGACGACGTCGCCGAGTGACGGCGGGATGCGCGAGTCCACTTCGAGTACGGACACGGGTGCTTCGTGCACATGCTTGTAGCCGATCGAGTAACCGTCGGCTCCGTCAAACGGCGGAAATCCGACGAGGCATTCGTACAACATGACGCCCATCGCATACAGATCGGCCCGGCCGTCAAGGGTTTTCCCCATCGCCTGCTCGGGAGCCATGTAGTGTGGTGTGCCCATCGCGCGACCACCGGCCGTGAGTCGACCGTGAAATCTTGCGGTGGCAATGCCAAAGTCGGTGAGAATAGCGTTGCCGTCATCGTCGAAGAGCACGTTGTCAGGTTTCACATCGCGATGCACCACGCCGCGGCGGTGGGCGTAGTCGAGCGCCGATGCCACCTGACTGACCACAATCGCCGTACGGTCAGGCAACACCGTGCGGTCGCGGGTGAGATCGTCGGCGAGACAGCCGCCGCCGAGGAACGGCATGATCAAATAAACCACCTCGCCGACTTCGCCGTAATCGAACGGTGTGCAAATGAGCGGATGGACGAGTCGACTCGACGCTTCGGCTTCGCGACGAAACCGCAACCGCATTTCTTCGTCGCGCGCCAGATGCGCGTGCATCACTTTTACGGCGAGAGGACGGCCGAGACGCTCGTGTTCGGCGGCGTACACATCGGCCATACCGCCACTGCCGACTCGGCGCACTATCCGATAGCGATTGCCCGTTGCCTGACGGAGCGCTGTGATCAGCGCGTCGGGCGCCTCGGCCGCAGCGCGCACTTCGGGCAGGTCGGCGTTGCACTTGGTGCATTGGCGGGCAGCGCCACGATTCCAGGTGCCGCACTCTGGGCAGAACAGCGTTGACTCCGTATCAGGGACGGAGTGAATTCTACTCTAATTCCACCGGTAATACCCAGCAGCCACCCGGATTTGATCTCCGGGTGGCTGCTGGAAGCAATAATTCAGGCTACCCGGCGTCCGTTAATGAGATGCCAGACCACAGAAATGATGGCAATAACGAGCAACAGGTGGATCAACCCGCCGCCGATTGGCACGATGAACGCGCCGAGCACCCAAAGCACCAGCAGGATGAAAGCGATGGTAAGAAACATGTAGTTCGTGTCCTGTGAGTTGAGGAATTGGAGCTCGGACCCTATTCGGTATCCGCATTCATAGACGTCACTGGGCGGGGCTGGCGCCGCGCCGCGGCTTTTTCATGTCGCAGTGATTCAATGTGTGCGCCAAACTCAGGCAACACGTTCGTCACGTACGAGGTGAGTTGTGAAGCGGCAGCACCGATCACAGCGCCTTTGAAAATCTCCCACGCGTCATGCGCGATAGACGGTTCTTCGTTGCCATCGGCGTCATATTTGCGCACCGATTTCGCACGCGAATGGGAGCGTGTGGATCCGGTGATCGCCGAAATCAACAGACCACTGCCCAAGGCCACGCCAACCATCGTCAGTGGGCTTTTACGAACATATGCGCGCCAATCCACCAAATCCTTCGCCTGACCTTCGAGCACCGTCAAATTCTCGGCGAGGGCCTCGTGTTCATCGGCGATTTCACGCTCCAGGACGTCGGAGTGAGTTATCATCGTGTGATTTCAGTTAGAGACTCGAGCGATTTCGAGGGATGCATTCTGACGCTCTGCATTTTTTTCATACCGCCAATCAGGAAAACGGCAGCGACGGCGGCAGCGCCGAGCGCTACCAGTAACGCCGCGAGCCACGGTGCGACGACCGTCTCCAGCCCCCGTATGACGGCGAGCAGGAGTATGCCAAGCGCTAGTTGGCCGACAATCAATCCGACACCAAGGAGTTTGGCAGCGATAGCTGCCGCGCGAGCGGCTTCTACCAACTCGATTTGGGCAAGGCGAACCTCGGCCCGTACAATACGGCCAATGTTTCCCACCACATCGTGCACGACCGATGTGATGGACCGTTCGCTCTCGATCATCGCGTCCATGGCCGTGTCCTCAGTCGGCGCTGCGAAGCGACCGACCGACAAGGAATCCCACCGCGACGGCGGCGATCAGACTCTTGCCCGGATTGTTCTTCACGAAATGTTCGACGTCGGCCATGATTTCCCTGGCGCCATGCGACCGAACGTACTTCGCGCCGATATCGATTTTGTCCGCTGCATCGTGACCAACGCGGTTGACAGTATCGGCTGCTTCGTGGCCTGCGCGCCCGGCGCGTTCGGCCTTCGAATGCAGACCCTTCGCCGCGTTATCGAGTGCGCCGGCGGTTGCCATGCGACCCGAGTGCAGCGCCTCACCCGCGGACGTTCCAAATTCCGATACTTTTTCTTTCACGCGTGATGCCGCGTCGGCAAGTGTACTTTTTGCGGATGAACTGGCATCGCGGACTGCACCTTTGAACTCCGATACACCGTCGTGCATCCCAAGAGTATCTGACATGGAAAAACTCCTATTTTGTTTTGACGTCCGGCGCTCTGTGACCTGGTGAGCATATCCGGAGTCGTGAATAGCTGTTTTTGAGCAGCTTCCGGTAGAATACGCGCGCGCTTCTGCCCGCGAAATCGTTCAACCGGATGAACTTGGACGTACTCCATTTGTGCGACCCAACTGTCTGACTATGGGTCGCAGATCACCGAATTGGGCGGTTCAGACTAAAGCGCGCATGTGGACGACGGCGGCCTCGCCCAATCGTTCAGGGTTGTAGCCACCTTCCAGGGCGCTGACGAGCCGTCCGCCACACCAATTGGTCGCCCTGGAGACCATCTCCCGGGTCAGCCGGTCAATATCCGGCATTTCCATGGTGAAACCGCCGAGCGGGTCGCCGTTGAGTGAGTCAAAGCCGGCGGATATGATGACAAGGTCCGGCGTGAAACCAATAGCCGCGGCGTCCACCGTCTCAAGAAATGCGCTCACATAAGCGTCGCGCGGAAGCGCTGCAGCCATCGGACGGTTCCAGACGCTTTTTTTCGGACCGTGATCGTCGAGCGCGCCAGTGCCAGGATACCAAGGCCACTGATGCATTGATACAAAACGTATGTTTGCGTCGTGCTCAACCAGCGCTTGCGTGCCATTGCCGTGGTGCACATCCCAGTCGACAATCAAAATCCGCTCGAGTCCTTTTACTTTTCGGGCGTAATGCGCAGCGATCGCCACATTGCCGAATAGGCAAAAGCCCATCGCATGGTCACGCAGGGCATGGTGGCCCGGTGGTCTTACTGCGCAGAAGGTGCGAATGTTCTTGCCGCTGATCGCCAAGTCAACGGCGTCGAGTACCGATCCGGCGCCGGCGGTGGCCGCCGCCCACGAGCCCTCACTTGCCACGGTGTCCGCGTCAAAGCGGCCGCCGCCGCTCGCGGAGAGGTCGCGCACTTGCCGCACATATTTGATGTCGTGCGCCAGTATCAAGTCATCTTCGACCGCGTGGCGCCCCTCGAGATGCGTAAGGGTTTCAAATAATTCTGCATCGTAGCGCAGCGCGCGCGGAATGGCGCGCAGTCGCCCCACATGCTCGGGATGATTCCAGCCGGTATCGTGGCGGCCGCAATCGGAATGCGAAATGAATGCAATGCTCATCGTACTCCTCGCAGGCGGCGCGACGCCCATTCGGCGATCAACACCATACAAATCAATGGAAGCAGCCACGCCGGGAGTCCGCCGGATGAAGTTGAAACAGTGGATGGTGCAGCGGCCGGACCAAATGCGTCATATAGACGAGCGAGCGGAGCGCCTTCAGCGGAAGTGCCATCGGAGCTCGTTGAGGTACCTACTGCGCTTGGCCACTCGGCCGCGTACGCCACGCTTGCCACTAAACGCGACCACCAGGCGCGATGTGCGGCGACGGCATCATCACCACCCTGCATTCGCCAGCGCCACGTTTCATTGTATCCGACCTGCAATACGCGACCAGCGCCCTCTCGGCGCGCGGCGAGCGTCACTTTGCCGGCCCGAGCGCCGAGCCGAACTGCGTCCGTCCGGAGTGTCTCAAGCGCTTGTAGCGGCAGACCATCGAGTGGCGTCTTGGCTGGAATGTCGCGCGTTGTTCCCTGAGTGCGCGCGCCGACGTGGGCCGGTGCGAGGGCGCGAACAACAGCGGCACTTGCGGCATCACCAAGGAGAACGAGGCCGCCACCGCTGGCTACGTAACGCGCGAGCTGCGGGCCAGCAACGCCGAGTGATGTATCGAGTGCCACCACCGCCGAAAAATGGCCCGTGTCCAGCGCGGTCAGCTTGCCCTGGGTGACGTTGGCACCCGGAGCAACGGTGAGCCGCGCATCAACGACCCATCCCCGTTCTTCGAGGGCCGCCATAATAAACTTTGCTTCGAAGGAGGCGCGACCAAGCACCAGTACAGGATGCAACAACGGCGCGACCCCGGATTCCACCGTCGCAACGGTTCTTCCCTCTGTCGCGCGCAGTGTATCCGACGGCTCAGCCGCGATCACGGTGCTGCCGTTCTTGGTTGGTACGACGGAGTCAATGATCGCCATTTCATCGGCCAACTCAACGGGCGCAACAGCTGCGACTGTGATCCGCACGGCCCCGCCCGGTTCGCGCAATCGTTCACTGGCCAAGGCGAGCGGTTGAAGTGAAGTACTGCTCCACGTGACCTGTGTGCCCGCGTGTGAGAGTGCGAGGAGTGCATCGCGATCGACCGGGCGGGGCGACGTACCAAAGTTGACGTGTATGGCCCGTGGTGACGTCAGCATCAGCGATGGCAATGCCGCCGTCAGATCCGCACTGTCGATCCGGATTGCGGTACGCGAATCGGCGGGTTGCAGCGAACGCCACAACCCGAACGCGACGAGCCCAAGTGCGGCAACGCGAAGCACGCGCTCAATGGTTTGACGGGTCGCGTCAGCGCGTAAGGGCATAGACCACGATGTTCACACCGAATTTGGTGTTGTCAATTGATAAAAATCGCTTGTTGTCGGGGTGAAAGCCCCATTCGGAGCTATAGTCTTTGCTACTGTATAGCACGCTGATGCGATCGTTGGTCTTCACTGCCATCAGCTGTTTATGCACGAGGTTGTCGCCCCAGCCATTGAGTTCGTGGCTCGTGGCGGGCGGCCCATCGTCGAACCTAAAAAAACTGCCGTAGAGCGGATCACTATTCGGCAATTCCTTCAGTGGAGCAACGGCGCGGCCGATCTCCTCTGTCGCGGTTTTATGGAAGACACCATCGATGTCGTGATTGTGATCGTCCACGAATAACATTCCGCCCCTCGCGCAATATTCGCGCAACGTGCGGCGCTCGAGATCGCTAAACCTGACTGGTAGGTGGCCGGTGAGATATGCGAGTGGATACTTAAAGAGATCGCGCGACGACAGTGGGACAATCACGCCGGTCGGCGCGACGGTGATCGCCGTATATCGCGCAACGGAATCAATCAGATTCGCCGGCACGAGCGGCGCGGAATCCCAGTCGCCGGAGTCGTATTGTACGGTACAAAATGTGAAATCGGGGGTCACGGAATGGTGCCCCACGGCGCGATAGCGTTACGATGTTCCACACCGCCAACCAATGTCCTGCGTGCGCGGATTAAGGCGCTGGTCGCATTTTTGCCGCTCCGAATTGCATTTGCGGCGGTTTCCAAGTCGCGGGAAGCGGTGTCGTCGCGGCCTATCAGCTCCATCCGCAATAGCAGAAGGGAATCGGCGGCGGCAGATGGCATCGTTAGCGCGAGCTTGAGCGCCGCGTCAAAGCGGGTGAGTCGCGCCGCGCGTGTTGGATCGAGCGTCTCGCGCGGTGTGCGCAACGCCGGTGATCCCTTGTCCTTCCCTTGCAGACGGGCGCGTTCGACGTCTACGACCACCGCCCGCGATTTTCCTCGCAAATAAATGCGTTCGGCAGCGCGCGCCACTTGCAGGGCGTCCAATGCCTTTTTCATCCACGGCACCGCCGCACCGGGCTCGCCAAGCTCCAAGAAGGTCGCGGCTTGCCACATGTGGTTGTACGCAGTGAGCAACGGTTTGTTTATCGCCACGACCGGAGTTTCGTCGCCCTGCTGTTCTTGTTCCGTGCCGGTCTTGGCCGTGTTCGCGCGAGCGGCGGCAGCGAGCAGCGAGTCCGCGTTGAGCGGCTTTAACTGACTATCACTTTCCTCAGCGCCATTGTCTTCGCCCAGCCGAGCGAAGATGATCTGACCGACCCGTTTGCGCAGCCGAGTTTGCTCGGCCGCGATACTCTGCGATTCACCGAGCAGTGACGAACGATTCAGTTTTGGCCGGCGTTTTTCGAGCGCCTCGGTCATCAGGAGAATCATGCGTTGGCTGAGCGCATTTTTTTCTGGCTCGGGCGGTGGGGCGGCCGCGACGTCTACGGAATCATATTCGTCCGCGCGAGCGACGCGGAGCGTCCGCGTTTCCGAAGCGCCGATACCTGGTCCGGAAATATTATTGCGATCGCGGGCGACGGCGCGGAGATGGAGGATGTCACCGGGCTGCAGGCTTAGTGAATCGAGTCGGAATATTACCGCGAGCGCCCCAACTTTTCCGTTGAAGGTTGTCGCGCCCATCGTACCGGATTTGAAAGTGAAGTTTTCGCCTGAACCCGAACTAATGATGTACTCGAACGTACCGCTGGCCAGGCCGAGGTCATCTGACAGGTCGGCAGCGAGCCGCACCGTACCCGACGGGTGCCGATAAATCGTATCGCGCGCTGGGAGCGTCAACGTGACGATAGGAATCGAATCAATTATTGGCTCAACGACGAGCAATCGCTCGTGCACGCCGGCACGCAGGCGGACGGCAGTTGTTGTGACGGGCATCGCGAACACGAGTCGCCAGCGACCACTACTGGTAGTGATGCGTTCGTCGTGACTTCCGACTGACGCCACTACGGTGGACGTTGAGTCATCAACCGATCGCCCGTCAATCGTGATGATGCTACCGACGAACGCATGCACCGATGCGGGATCGTCTAACACCGTTGTCGCAATTGCTGCGTATGGCGGCGGTGCAACATAGACGACGACCGGCTCGAGCGGATTGCCAGTCCGCCGTCCGAGTGAGAGTGCAACCAGCGCATCACCAGTGCGCGCCGTGGCCACCCGCGCGACAGTGCCTTTCGGTAGCAAAAACAATACCGACGCCGCGATCGCGACCGCAATCAGCGGGCGGGCAACTGCCCGCCATGCGGCACGCGAGACTTCCGGTTCGAACGCCACCAATCCGGCATTGTGCTCGATCTCCGGAACACGTCCCGCATATTCAGGATCCACCGCAGTCACGAGTGCATACCGCAAAGCCGGAAAGCGCGCCTCGATCCAGAGTGCCACGTCTTCCGCATTTGCACCGGTGCGTCGTCTGGCCAAACGTTGGGATAACCGCGCGACGGCGGCGATCACAGCGAGCGGTGGCGCCGTCATCCGAATAACCAATGGTAGCGTGAGCAGTGCGTCTACCATTGCCATTGCGACAAAGACGGCGCCGGCAACGGCCAACGCTTCCAGAATGCCGGTGGCGATTTCTGCAGCACGAAGGCGACGGCGCGCGCGTTCGACCCGCTCTTGAACGTTCATGCGCTCACCACCAACCGGGTACGACGCATCCACCATTCGCACAGCAATAGGAGCAATGCCGCGCCGATCAACCAGGGTGCAAGCGGTGCCGGACTTGTTCGATCTATAAATGCTGCTGCCGGAGCGGGCGCGCCGGATCGTGATAGCGTCGCGGCGGCGGATTCCGGCGCGATAGCGGCGGCCGCGGCACCACCACAGTGCGCCATCAACTCGGCGGCTATCGACTGAAACGCTTGTTGCAACGTCACATCTCCGGCGATTGGAACTCCAATCCCCACAGTGCGTATACAACCCGCGCCAAGTGTCGATTCAATAGCGGCACTCGTGCCATCGGACCAACGGGCCACGACCCTTCCCTGCGTCGGCAGGGCAAGACGTGCGAGTGGTGCGACTAATGTTGTACGCCCCGCCCACACGCCATTCGCCGGCACGGCGGCTCCAGCATCGGGTCGCCGCCATTCGACGATCGTTGCTCCCGAGCGAGCGAGGGCCGAATCGTTCGCGCTCGCTGACGATCGAATGACGCGAACTTCGCGAATGCGCGTTGCCGGACTCGCCGTATTCTCTCCAGCACGCTGTGCCGCATTCTTTGCATTGAACAGTGCGATTGCTGACGTGAGGTCATCGTTCGGGTCTGTGCTGATCAAACTCACTTTCATGCTCGTTCGTGCCGCGGCCGCAGGTCGAATGAGTCGCACTCGTCCCGGCCAGCTTGCCACAAGCATGACGGTTGCCGCATCCAACTCATCGCGGGTTACCGGCGAAATAATTACCAGTTCCACAGAATCCGCGTGCTGCGCAACGTCCCGCGCGGCGTGCCGCGCGGCTATCAGTGCTGCCGATAGTGAACCGCGTGGCGCGAGTGTCGTCGTCGGAATGTTGGCCCGCAAAGTGTCCGATGTCACGCCTCGTACCGCGCGCGCCGTCGAATCGAATACCACAAGCCCATCGCCGGCGCGCCAAATCACGGCCGCTGAATCAGCGCCGGTGGACCCTGCACTCCGCGACCGGTCGAGCATTACAACGTGCGCTGTTGTAGCGTAGCTCCCGCGAATAATGGGATGCGAGAACGCGAGGCCCAGTAACATCAATGCAGCAATCCGCAATAGCAGCAGCAACACGTCCGTCGGGCGCGCCGCCCGGGCCGCAGCTCGGGCCTCGCCATGCGGCACGAATCGCGCCGTCGGTAGCAACATCACCGGCGGTCGTTGCGTGGTAATCAGGTGGAGCAGCGTGACGCCAACGGCGGCGATAGTCGCTACACCAATCCAGAGAGGCGCAAGAAATGTCATGGCCGCACACCGCTGCCAGCGGCCGGCGCGACCACGCGTCGGACGGCAACATCGATGGCCTCATTATCCACCACTTCTTGATACGCCACTCCGTCATCCCGCCATGACCGCGCGACCTCGCCGCGCCACGCGTCAAATGCGGCGCGGTACGCGAACCGGTTTCCGTCCGTCAGTGGCCGCGCCACAAATGCATCTTCGGGGTCCGTCGCCCACATTGCCCGGTGGGCGGGCTCCAACTCTGCCTGTGCGACGATATGCACTACATGCACCTCAGCTCCCGTTGCGACATGCGCGCGTGCGGCACGGCGCAATCCGGCGAGATCGCCGAGGCAGTCGGTGAGCACGAGCACGCGCAATGGCGCACCGATAAATGCACCGGCTAGCGACGTGTTTCCACCGGGTTCAATGGCGTCGATTGTACGAGCAATCTCGGCAATCACGCCGCGACGTGTGCGCGTCTGCAGTCGCATGATGCCGCGCGCCGAAGCGACGGCCAGCCCAACCGGATCGGCACCACTATGGGCGACCGCGGCACAGGCCACCGCGAGCTGACGTGCGCACCACCATTTTCCATCGGACACCGAGGGGAATGCCATGGAGGCCGACGCATCGACCGCGATCAACGTTGCCATCACTGAACGGTCTGGCGCGAGTCGGATGTACGCGCGATCGCTCCGTGCCAACAATTTCCAATCAATGCGCCGCGGGTCGTCACCCTGTCGGTAGGGACGATACTCGGCGAATTCCGTTGCCACGCCGCGGGTGCGGGCCAAATGCTCGCCGGGGCCACCACCGGCCACCGGTCGCCGTGCGGGCCACCGCACGCCACGCACCGCCTCGAGCAGCGCGCCGTACGGGCCGACCGCCATCGCTACAGCCGGATGTCGCTGCGCGGAGCGCTCACGCGCGCGAGCAAATCCTCAACGATGCGCTCGGAGGTCATGCCTTCGGCCTCGGCCGCAAAGTTCGGCAGCACGCGGTGGCGCAACACCGGACGCGCGACGCGTCGGATGTCGTCGGGCGAGACCGCCATCCGCCCACCGAGCAGAGCGGCCGCTTTTGCGCCGAGAATAAGTGCCTGACCAGCACGCGGACCGGCGCCCCACCGTACGTAGCGCTTGACCAGATCGGTCGCTTCCGGACTATCCGGCCGCGTTGCTCGGGCGAGCGCCGCGGCATAACGGAGGGCAGGCTCGGCAGCTGGCACTTCCCGCGCCAATCGCTGCAATGCACGCGATTGTGTGGCATCGATCACTGCATGCAATGGAGCGTTTTCAACGCCTGTTGTCGCCCGCAGAATCGCGATTTCTTCGTTCTCGTCGGGATAGCCAATGCGAATGTCAAACAAGAATCGGTCGAGCTGCGCTTCCGGCAACGGATACGTGCCTTCTTGCTCAATCGGATTCTGCGTGGCGAGAACAAAAAACGGCTCCGGCAGCGGCATGGTGACGCCGGCGGCAGTGACACGGTGTTCCTGCATCGCTTCTAGCAGCGCGGCCTGCGTACGCGGCGGGGCGCGATTGATTTCATCGGCAAGAACGATATTAGCAAAAATAGGCCCTCGCACAAAACGAAAACTGCGTTGGCCCGTTGCGGCGTCCTCTTCGAGTAGTTCCGTGCCGGTAATGTCACTCGGCACAAGATCGGGCGTGAACTGAATGCGACGGAAGTCGAGGTGCATGGCTTCGGCAACCGAGCGGATCATCAGCGTCTTTGCGAGGCCGGGAACGCCCACCAGTAGCGCGTGGCCGCCCCCGACCATCGCCATCAGGATCTCATCGAGCACGTCACTCTGGCCGACGATCCGCTTCGAAACTTCGGTGCGCAATCGCACGGCGGCCGCAAGAAGTTCATCGCGGTCGGATGTCATCAACGCGGGAGCTGCGGCGTTCAGTGGACGGCCCGGCGGCGACGGTATGTCAGCAGAAAACTTGAACCATCGCGGGCACCACTGCCGGCGACCGTGACCGCATCGCCACGCACTTCGGCGCCACGGAGCTTCACGACATAATCATCGGCAATTGCATCAGTGAGGCCGAATTGATTGAGCGCTTCACGCTTCAGCGCGCCGACCATCGCATCGCCGGGAATGTCGAATGCGACTGTGTCCCACTGTTCGGGCAAATGCACCCGTACCGTGACGTGAATGCCCGCGTGACTCGACGCGACCGCAACGATACCGCGCCGGCTGCGTAGCTGCGTCACGAATGGACGCCGGATAACAATCGCGGCGTTACTCATGCGACTGGCTCTGCGCTGGCCGGCGGCAGCGACGAGAGAAACCGCGCGACCTGCTGGTCAAACATATATGAAGAGGCCGTTACGCTGGTTGCGCCGTTCGACGGCGCCACACCAACGACAATTTCTTCTCCACCTTGGCCGCGGAGCGAGACGTACGTCGGGCCCTCTTTCTCCAAGAATGCCGAGTATACCCCCGAGCGGCGCGCAAAAAACTCGCGCGCGGCGCCCAGAACTTCCGGACCGGCAAGAGTTGTGCGAACCTGCTGGAGCGTGCGATTGCGCTGCGAGTTAGTCACGAAAGATCCTCACTATAGTCAGACACTTTCGGGCGCCGCCGGGTTTGCCGGCGCCACGTATTCGAGGGGCAGATAAAACGTAAACGTCGAGCCTTTGTTCGGCGCCGACACCAGTTCAATATCGCCGCCGAGCAGTCGCGCCACACCTTGCGACAGGGCCAACCCAAGCCCCGATCCGCCGTACCGTCGGGTAGCCGAACCATCAACTTGGCGAAACTCGTCGAACACCACCGGCTGCGCCGACGGTTCAATGCCGATACCCGTATCCGTTACGCGATAGGTCACACGGCCGTTGGTCACTGCGACCGACGCGCGCACCTCGCCCTCGGCCGTAAACTTAAAGGCGTTGGACAATAAACTGATAATAATCCGGGTAATACGCCGACGGTCCCCGCGCACGGACGGCATCGCCAGCACGGGCTCTTCGGCGATCAGTTGCACCCCTGCGGGAAGGCCCTTGGCCATCCGCATGGCCTCGCGAAGCGGCACGCGAGGATCGAACTCTTCAATCACGACCTCGAGTCTACCGCGCCGGAGCGCCGTGAATTCCAACAGGCCATCAATAAGTTCGAGCAGGCGGACACTGGCGCTCTGGGCCTGCTCGACCTCTTCACACTGGTCCGGCGTAAGAGGCCCTGACACTTCTTCCTGGAGGAGTGACAAATAACCCATCACACCGGCGAGCGGTGTCCGCAGTTCGTACGAAATATTCGCTAGAAATTCATTTTTGACCCGCTTGGCATCGACGACGGCAACGTACTGGCGTTCCAGTTCCGCATTCGACTCCACTAATGCAGCGTTGGCGCGACGCAACTGATCGACCAATTCTGCTTTCTCAGCGGTCGCTGCCATTTGGTCCGCGACAATCTTGAGTAGCCCGCGTTTCTCGACGGTGAGGCCGCCCGCGTCTTTGAAGTAGAAGGCGACCGTGCCAAGCACGCGCGCGCTGGTCTGCAATGGGAGCGCAACGATCGCTTTGAAGCCAAGCTCGCGCGCGACATCGTGCCAGTCTTCGAGATCCGGATCGGCAAACACATCGGGCACTTCGATCGTGCGACGCTCACTCGCCGCTTCTCCACTCGGGCCGAAACCCATCCGGACGCGGATGTCGCCGAGCCACGGCCGGTGTTTCTCCGGCCAATTGCTCGCCGCGACAAGGCGCATCAGTTCGGATGCGCCATCAACGAGGTACACCGACGCGAACGACGCACCGACGACCGGACTGACGCGATCGAGTGCGAACTGAAATACATCTTCGGGGCGATCGGCGCTCAGAAATGCGTGAACAATTTCGCGGACGGTTACGAGCTCCCGATGCCCCGACTGCTCAACCGGCGGCTGGATACTGGGAGTGCGAGTGGCGTAACGGCGGCGCGTCAACGTGTCAGTCCGTGGCCAGCGACGGCGTAAGTCTTCGCGGTCGTGCCGAATAGAGTCGCGCCGTCAACGCGTCCTGCAAACGCGTTGTGATCGCGCCGCGCTTACCAGCCCCAACGCGCACACCGTCGAGCATGACGATGGGCGTGATGTCAGTTGTTGTGCCGCAGACGAAGAGCTCCGTCGCCCGAAGCAACTCGGCGTGCGTGACCGGCTTCTCGGAAAGCGGAATGGCGAGTTCGGCGAGAATTTCCATGATCACGGCTCTCGTGATGCCGGGCAGAATCAGATTGGATAGTGGGTGAGTCCGCAGGACGCCGTCGATCACGGCGAACGAGTTTGTCGCCGCGCCTTCGGTCATCACCTCATCGCGCAGTAGAATGGCTTCGTACGCACCGGACTCCGCCGCGGCTTGGCGGGCGAGGACCGGGCCGAGGAGGTTGACGGTTTTCAGGTCACAACGTGTCCACCGATAATCCGGAAACGTGATGCCCCGCACTCCGTTCTGACGCGCGTCCCGCGGCACCGTGAAAACGGTCGCCGCAGCAAACACCGTTGGTGCGGTGCCAGCCGGCGGGAAGTGATGCGTGCGTGGGGCCGCACCGCGCGTCACCTGCAGGTAGATCGTTGCCTCGCCACCGACAAGTTCGTTATGGCGAACAAGTCGCAGGCACACGTCCTGTAGTCGCGCAACCTCAGCGGGGCCGAACGCAATTTTAATGGCGGCCAGTCCGCGCGACATTCGCTCGGCGTGCGCGTACCATTCGATGAGCTCGCCTTTGATGGAGCGTACGACTTCGTAGATGCCGTCGCCAAATACAAATCCGCGATCGTCCACGGAGATGAGTGCGCGCTCTTTTGGAATGAATTCGCCGTTCAGATAGACGGTTGTCATTGTGTTCTCCATACGTCTGTGCGCGCGGTCGGGCTTGGGGGAGTTGCTTCTGTGCGCGCGGTCGGGCCCGGGGGTCTCGCTTCGGCTCGCGGTCGCTTACACGCTGCGAGCCTCGCGCTGCGCGCGAGTCTCTTGCTACGCGACGAGCTCGCCTGCGCGAGACCCTCGGGCCCGTCCGCCAGGCATCGTGTGTGGCGGGCGGGTACGCTCAAGTTGTGCGCAAAGGCCAATCCAGGTCGGGCGAGCACACTTGCCCGACCGCGCGCTCGACCGCTCACGCGAGCATCCCCTCGATGGCGCGCACGAGTGGCGCGAAGCCGAGCGACTTGCCCGAGACGCGCCGCGCCTGCTCCTCGGCCAGTTCGCTCTGGCCACGATTGAACAACTCGGCAACGATCCACGGGCCCGCATTCGGATTGCGCCACCAATCCTCATTGTACCGTTCGACTAACGTCTCATTGAGCAACGACTGCAACTGCCAGGCGCGCAGATACCGGGCCGAATAGAACCGCGGATCAACGTCAACGAACGCATCAGAACGTTGATACCGAAATCCGGTCGCTCCGGTGAGCGTCTCGACGTACAGATCGGGCAATGCGCCCCACGAAACATTTCCGCTGTAGAGTTGCACTTCGTAAATAAGTTTGGCGCAGTAGCGCCGCAAAAACTGGAGCTCCTCGAAACCCGCCGTGCGCAAGAAGCGCGGCACGTCGTTCGAACGAAGTTCCGTGTAGCGAGCGAGCCAACCGGCGTCCTGCATCCGGTGGTCGAACAGCATCGCGTACCCTTCAGTGATCGAGTTGTCGCCCAGCCATCGGAACTCGAATGGCAGAGAGCGCTCGGCATTGCCAAAGTGGAGGGCGTGGCCAAGTTCGTGGAGCAATGTCTGCCAGTCGTTTTGGCCGCCATGCGGACGCAGAACGAGATGCACTTCGTCCGGCACGCGCACCGGTGCACAAAATGCCCGGGCGCGCTTCCCTTCCCGCTCGACGGTGTCATACAGCACGCGGCAATTGGCATCGGGGCTTATTCCCATGTCCGTCACCTGGCGCCGCACTGCCGACTCCATCTGGCCCGCCGGGAAATATTCGTCGAACTCTGGAGCCCGCATCAGCGCGAGTGCGTCGGCGCGAGTGGCTTCCTTTTGCGTGATCCCCAGGCCTTTCTTGAGAAACCCGGGGAGCACGTCGTCCCACATGCCCTGCGTATCGCGCAGAAACCGTTCGCACTCGGCGCGGAGGTCATGCAATGAAATTCCGGCGAGTGTTTCGAACGTTTCGATATACGTCGGTGCGATGCCCGCAGCTTCGACGAGCGACTTTTCACGGGCCAGCCGCTCCTGACGCATGGGCGCAAGTTCTGCGAGCACCAACTTGGCGCGGGCGTCGTCGAGCCCGCGACGTTCATTTTTGTCCCGCGTGTTGGCGATCGTGATTGACACGCGTGAATGCGGCTCGCCGCCGCCGTCAGGCAATGGCACGATCGCCGCACTTTCCCAGGCGAACTCGCGCTCCTCCAGCGGAGCCAGTTCGCGGCCCACGCGCGACTCGATGAGCCACTCTAGCAGCATCGTCGCCGATCGGCGGTCCGCGCTGCCGATCGCCGACTCGCGAAACAGATTCATCGCATCATCGAATGACTCATCGCCGAACGCTTCCCGATGCCGTTCGTAGATTGGCTGTAAGTCGGCCTGCGGCTTGAGACCCGCGTGGGCGGCATGGTACTCGCGCGACACGTCTTCGAGAAACGCTTCGCCGCGGGTGCGTAACGCTCCTAGCGCATCAGTTTCGTCAGGCGACTTCATACTGATAAACTAACGCTTCGGCCGAACTCCGGGCCAGAACTGCGGCCCCTACGGTACGAGTCGCGAATCGGCCGTGGGAATGTCGGCTGCGAGGTATTCACCGATCACGCCGGCGACACGCGACGACGACACGCGAATCTGGCCCATGTCGTCGCGAAACCGGATCGTCACGTCGTCGTTTTTTGTGGAATCACTGTCGATCGTGATGCCAAATGGCGTACCGGCTTCGTCCTGCCGCCGATAGCGGCGGCCAATCGCGCCGGCTTCGTCATAAAACACCGGAAATTTTTTCCGCAGATCGACCGCGAGTTTCTCGGCCATCTCCGGTTGACCGTCTTTCTTCGTGAGCGGGAATACGCCCGCTTTGATGGGGGCGAGCGCGGGGTGAAAGCCGAGGACCGTGCGGCCTTCGGTTTCGCCCGGAACGAGTTCTTCACGCAGTGCATTTGCCAAAATCGCCAGCGTGACCCGATCGGCGCCTACGCTCGTCTCGATCACAAATGGCAGATACCGGGTGTTCTTCACCTGATCGACATACTCGAGCTTCTTGGTGCTGAACTCCTGGTGACGACGCAGGTCGAAGTCGCCACGATTGTGCACGCCCTCAATTTCCTGGAAGCCCAACGTGCCGCCAAAATCGAATTGGATGTCGAAGGCGGCCTTTGCATAGTGGGCGAGTTCGTCCGGTGCGTGTTGATGAAACTCGAGCCGACTCGGGTCCAGCCCGAGCGAAAGGTGCCATTCCATTCGACGTGCTTTCCACGCCTCGAAATGCTCCATATCGGTACCAGGCTCGACAAAGAACTGCATTTCCATCTGCTCAAACTCGCGGGTGCGGAATATGAAATTCCCAGGTGTGATCTCGTTGCGGAATGCTTTGCCAATTTGGGCGATGCCGAATGGGACTTTCTGACGCGTGGCTTGCTGGACATTCAGAAAATTCACGAAAATGCCCTGTGCCGTTTCCGGGCGCAGATACACCACCGAAGCCGACTCTTCCACCGGTCCCATAAACGTCTTGAACATCAGATTGAATTGACGCGGCTCAGTGAGCTGACAGTCCGCGTATTCGCCGGGATGTTTGCTCGGCTTCCGCGGGCAGCGCGCCTCGTCCATTTTATCGGCGCGAAAGCGCGACTTGCACGCCTTGCAGTCAATCAGTGGGTCCGAGAACCCCGAAACGTGGCCACTCGCTTCCCAAACCTTGGGATGCATGAGAATCGCCGCGTCGAGTCCTTCGATATCGCCACGTTCACGCACCATCGACTGCCACCATCGCGCTTTCACATTGTTCTTGAGTTCGACGCCCAGCGGCCCGTAGTCCCACACGGAACCCGTCCCGCCGTAAATTTCGGAGGACTGGAAAATGAAACCGCGGCGTTTGCAGAGGCTGACTAGCGTTTCAAGAACGTCTGGTGGCATTGCTTTGGCCAAAGGGGTGTGGCGACCGATGCTCTATCTGCAATTTCGCTATTGGACGGTGAACATACAACGCTTGCCGCCCGTTCATAGAGACAACTTACGGATAAAAAAAGCTAGCCACGGATTTTCACGGATAAACAACCGGATTTTCACGGAAAAAGTGCCCCAAGTTTGATCCGCGGTCATCCGCTTTAGATCCGTGTAAATCCGTGGCAAAGCCGTTTTTTGATTTCTTAAATCCGTGGCCCAGCAGTTCTTAAGTCCGTCGCGGTGCAGTTTCTAATGCCGTGGCAATTAACGCTCCATGCCCCCGCCCATTTTCGATAAAAATCTTGTTGGCATCGTATCCGCTGGCCAACACACCGGCGATATACACGCCTTTGGTGGTCGTCTCCATCGTCGCGGGATCGTGCGCCGGCACGCCCGTCACAGGATCAATGGCCACAGCCAACGACGTCAGCAACCCAGGATGCGGCGTATAGCCAGTCATCAAATAGACGTGTTGTGCCGGCAGCGCGACCTCGCCGCTTGGCGTCGCTAAATACGCGATGTCAGGCGCGATCTTCGCGATCCGCGAATTCCAGATCACCCGAATGTCACCGTCCTTCACGCGCCCCTCAAAATCCGGGAGCACCCACGGTTTGATATTTTTGTCGAACGTCGGGCCAAAATGGACCATCGTGACGTGAGCGCCAGCGCGATACAAATCGAGACTGGTCTCGACTGCCGAATTTCCACCGCCAACCACAAGCGCCGTTCGTTGAAATGCTTCGTGCCCCTCGCGGAACTGATGCGTCACATGGGGCAAATCCTCACCCACAACCCCAAGCGCGTTTGGCGTTCCGAAATATCCGGTCGCAATCACGACGGCGCGCGCCGCAGTATCGCACTGCTCGCCGCCGCGGGGCCGCGACGTCACCCGAAACCCATTCACCGAGCGCACCACCGACTCGACCGCCTCGTACTGACGAACTGAAATCCCGAAATGCGTCACCACCGACCGGTAGTACGCCAACGCATCACGCCGAGTGGGTTTCTCGGCGGCAAGCGGAAAGGGCAGCCCCGCAACGGCGATGCGCTCGGCTGTCGAGAAGAAGGTGATAAACGTTGGATAGCCGACGATGGAGCTTGCGACGCAATCGGCGTCGAATACTAGAGCGGGGATCCCGGCTTGTTTCATCGCCGCCGCGGCCGCGAGTCCGCACGGCCCGGCGCCAACGATGACGACGGGCGCGTCACCAGCGCCTGCCAGTGCATCGCTCACCTTGGCGCTAGTTGCGGAACGCCCTCGGCCGTCCGGAGAATCTGATCGCGCCGCGTGCCGACCGAGACAAACTCGATCGGACAATCCACCAATGCTTCGATGCGGTCCAAATACGCCCGTGCCGCCGACGGCAGGTCGCTCAGCTTCCGCGCATCGGCCGTGGACTGCTTCCATCCATCAAACCACTCGTAGCGTGGGGCGATTCCATCCAAATCCGCAATGTCGCCGGGGAACTCTTCGATCACTTCACCATTGATTGCATACCCGGTGCACAACCCAATGCGCTCCAGTGTGTCGAGCACATCGAGTTTCGTTACGGCCAGCGACGTGAGTCCATTGACCCGCACCGCATAGCGCACGACCACTGCGTCGAACCATCCGCAGCGGCGCGCGCGGCCCGTTGTGGCACCGTACTCATTCCCGAGTTTTCGCACGTGCTCACCGAGCACGTCGTCAAACTCGGTCGGCAGCGGGCCGGCACCAACGCGGGTCGTGTAAGCTTTCACAACGCCGAGCGCTGCGTCGATGGCTCGCGGGCCGATGCCGGTCCCAATCGCCGCCCCACCGGCTGTCGTACTGCTCGACGTCACGAACGGATACGTGCCGTGATCGACGTCGAGCAGTGATCCCTGCGCGCCTTCGAGCAACACGGCGGCACCGCTCTTAATCGCACGATGAATCGCGAGACCGACATCATCGGCGACAGCTAGTAATCGCGGCGCGAGTTCTCCGAGCACGCGTAATGTGAACTCGGCGTCGGCGCGTTTGTCAGATCCAAAACCGGCGAGCACGACGTTGGCATGGGCCACCCCTTTTTCAACCAATGCGCGCAAGCGCGCCGGGTGCCGCAAATCGAGCACGCGCACACCGCGGCGAGCGACCTTGTCTTCGTAGCACGGGCCAATGCCGCGTCCGGTGGTGCCGATCGCCTTACTCGCGGCGCTCTCCTTATCCACCAGCTTGTGATACGGCATTACGATGTGGGCGCGGTCACTCACGTAGAGTCGTCCTTCGACGTCCACTCCGTCGCGCACCAGTTCGTCGACTTCTACAAAAAGCGTTTCCGGATCGAGCACGACCCCGTTGCCGATGGCGCAGCGCACTCCGGAATGCAGAATGCCGCTGGGAATCTGATGCAGCACCGTGGAGCGATCGCCGATATGCACTGTGTGGCCGGCATTCGCGCCTCCCTGATAGCGTACGACCCAATCGGCGCGTTCGGCCAGCACGTCAACCAGTTTGCCTTTGCCTTCGTCGCCCCACTGGGCGCCGACGACAACGAGAGTTCGGAGTTTATCGGAGAACATTTTTATGTCAGGAGTTCTTTTACGCGCCGGACGCCGGCCACGTCGAGGTCGAGCAGCGGACTGCGCACGGGTCCACCGTGTAGACCAACCAGATCAAGCGCTGCTTTTACGCCGGCGACACCGAGTTCACCGACAATCGTCGCAGCGGCTGGACGAAGTTTGGCTTGAAGCGCGTCGGCGGTCGACTGATCGCCACGTTTATGTGCCTCATATATCGCGATGGTCTGCGGCGCGGCAAAGAGCGACGCAGCGAGAATTCCGCCACGCGCTCCGGCGGCAAGTCCAGCGGCGAGCTGTGCACCATTGCCGGTGAGCACGATGAACGAATCGCTTTGCAACGCCAAATAGCCGCCGAGTATGTCGCGATCACCGGAACTGTCCTTGATGCCGGCGACATTCTGATGGCGCGCCAGCTCTTCGACCAGCGTCGGCGAGAGCGAGAAATGCATGTACTTTGGAATATTGTAGAGCAACATCGGGAGCGGGCTTGCGTCGGCCACGCGGCAATAGTGGTCTCGCAGCGCCCCGTCGGACATCATGTTGCTGTAGTAATGCGGCGCCACCACGAGCACCGCGTCGGCCCCGGCCGTCTGTGCCTCATGACTCCGATGGATCGTGAGCCGTGTGGATTCAGCGCCCGTCCCCATAATGACCAGTTTTTCGATCGGGGTCGCATCGCGCGCCGCATCAAGCAGCACAAGCCGTTCCTCTTCGGTAAGCAATGCCGCCTCACCGGTAGAGCCACATACTACGATGCCCTGCAGTCCGGCAGAAAGGTGCGCAGAAACATTCGCCGAAAACGCTGCGACATCGAGTGCTTCACTGCCCCGCGTAAAGGTCGACACCACCGGCCCAAATATTCCTTCAAAACGCACTTTCATCTCCAATTAACCCGCTGTACGCTGCCCGCTGCACGATTAAATCCGCTGCCCGCTGCCCGTCTATTCAACTCCCCAGAAAATCAAAATTCCCCGTAACCCCACCCGTAATCCTCGGATCGAGCGTCACTGTTGGCGCCGGGTCCACGGATTCAACAGGACGACGCACCGCCGTCGACTGCCGTCGGAATGTCTTCATGTTTAATTCGAAATCACTCGGCCGAGTTGACGCCGCGAGCGCGACTTCGAATTCCACTTCGCCGCGCGTCACCAGATCGGTGAGATGCTGGTCAAAGGTTTGCATCCCGTACTGTTCACGCCCCTCGCCGATAAATTCGCGAATCTCGCCGATCCGGTCTTTATCGAGCATCAAGTCCCGAATCGTCGGCGTGACAATCATGATTTCAAGCGCCGCAACGCGGCCACCGCCTTCCTTCTTCGGCAGCAGGCGTTGGCTGACAACGGCCGTGAGCGTCTCAGCCAAGCGTACACGGACCACGTCTTGCTCCTCGGGTGGGAACATCGCCAGGATACGCATCACCGTGCTCTGGGCGTCAGCCGTGTGCAGTGTGGAAATGAGCAGATGGCCCGTCTCGGCCGCTTTCATGGCCGTATCAATCGTCTCCGCATCGCGCATCTCACCAATCAGAATCACGTCTGGGTCCTGCCGCAACGCGGCACGCAGCCCCATGCGGAAATTCTCGGTGTCTACGCCAATCTCGCGCTGTGTAATCGAACACTGGATATCACGATGCAAGAACTCGAGCGGATTTTCCAGCGTCAACACGTGCTTGTGTTTCGTCGCGTTGATGTGGTTGATCACGGCGGCCATAGTACTCGACTTTCCAGAGCCCGTGACGCCAGTGACGAGCACCATCCCGCGTTCCGAATCGGCGATCGTCTTCAGCACCGGCGGCAATCCCAATTTTTCGAATGTCGGAACATCGAACGGAATCACGCGCATGACGATCATAAAGCTTGACCGCTGGCGCAGAATGTTCACGCGAAAACGTCCAATGCCGGGCGCGCCCCACGAGCAGTCGTAATCCTGAATTTTATCAATGCGCGCGCGGTCTTCGTCATTGGGGATGAGCTTGAGCGCAATCGACTTCGTCTGTTCCGGCGTGAGCGCCTGTTTCGTCAGGGGTACAAGTTTACCGTCAATTCGGGCGCGAAAAACGTCGCCCGCCTTGATGTGCAAATCGCTCGCCCCGCGGTCGACCGCGGCCTTAATGATTTTTTCCATAGTCTCAGTATCCGGCCTGCTGGTCCACGAGGTTGCGCAGTGGCTCGCCAGAACAATAGCG
>JANYBD010000070.1 GCA_025360995.1 Gemmatimonadota bacterium | reverse complement strand
AACTTGTTTCCGTGTCCATCGGAAGGCCGTCCGCCATGGCTTTGGCGAAGAGTCCTTCGAGCAATTTTGCGACCGATCCTTCTACGATACCCATATGTTCGATCAACTGGGCACCATTCCATTGATCCGTTGGAGCCGGCGCGATCAGCGCCTCTCGCGGAGTGGTGTCCACCAGTTTAATGAGATCAGCCCGGACAGCGGCGAGATAGTCGGTGATATCCTGGAGGCGCGGATGCATAGAGCCCGGCGGTTGAGGGTGAAAGCCGGTTGAAACTACACTATGGACCGACCCGTAGTGCAGTCAGACAGGAGGATACATGCTAGGACTCATTGCGTTGATCACGACGTTCATAGTGTCGTGGGTCAGTTACGGCGCCGCTCGGCGCTTCGTTCGCGAACGGCTTCGCTATGTTGAGGCGGCATTGACACCTATGGCGGCTATTATTGCCGGCGTCCTTGCCATCGTTATCGCGTCACCGGTGGTCGCGATATTGCACGTTATTCCGTTGCTCGGGGCACTCGTCGGCGGTGGCACCGCTCTCGTCTTCGGACTCAGTGTTGGATTCGGCGTAAACGCCGGGGCCAAGGACGTGAAAAACGGTTACGTCATTGGCCCCGGAACCTGAATCGGTTGAGTGAGAATTATTTTTTCGTGAACCCCTCGACGATAATGTCGAGGGCGTGACCAACTCGGAAGCCGTAGATCCCCGACGTAGCGACACCGCTGTCGTAGGCAGCCACAGCTTTGCCGTTCGCAAAAAAACGGACGGAGTCAGCACCAGCCCGTACTTCAAGCTGATTCACTTGTTTGCCGCTGGCATCTTGCGCGTTGATCGCTGAACTCGCCGTCCAGTCGGTAATGATGTGTGTGGTGGTCGCGTCGGCGCGATGGACAACCAGATATTTCCCGTCCCCACGAATCACGAAATACAGGTACGTGACCTTGTCAGTGGTGAGCGCGGAGCCGCCCCAGAAAATTCCGTATGCTTCGGGGTGCCCCATGGCCGGCGCTTTGGTCTGGGTGAACGTGCCGGAGATCGCGAACGCCCCCGCGGCATTGTTCGCATCGTTCCAGTAAATCGCATGACTACGGCCCGCACTGACGTGCAGTCCCGTGGCCGTCGCGCCAAACGAAATCGCGTCCGGGCTTTCCCGCGGGGAGTCCGTGCGGAAGTGCCAGCCGTTCGGGAGTGGAGCCTGCGTTGGCGCTGCCATGCCGCTCATGCCGCTCATGCCGCTCATGCCTCCCTGAGCTGACGCATTCGCAGCGAACATTATCATTGTTGCTAATCCAATCACACCACGCATCACGGTTCTCCCGTTGGAGTGTCTTTAAGAAAGCGCAAAGCCCAAGCCACTGCGACCAAGGCGACGCCGGTCCACCGCATGGCGATGTTCTCAAAGCGAATGCCAATCCCGAATACCAGAAGGCCGCCACCGGCGAGTGCGAGTTTCGCAACGGTCGCAGGCTTCATATTTATACCCCGCGATATGCGAAACAGGTCACGACGTTGTCCGCACAATAGAGATGTCTTCGCGGGCGGTACCAGCGATTTCCAAAATGAAATCGGGACCGAATACTTTCGATGGTGTCTGGAAGCCCACAGGCATCGTCTCCGCGATGACTTTCCGCGCACACGCTACTGCAGTCATGGCCGTGAGGGTGTAACCATCGGGCGTTTTTAACCGTGCCTGCACGCGCGTGCCCGAATCGTCCCACGCCTCGCCCCATAAACGTGCGGTGGCGCGGCTCCGCTGGGCTTCACTCGGGCCGGGAGCGCCAGCATTGATACGGCGCTTCAAGTACGATTGTACCGGCGCCGTGGCCATCACACCCCCAAAAATGCGCGCGAGTTTCATACCGCGCACGGACGACTTCGGCGCCGCCGTGTACACTTCGATATTCGGAATGCCCGTGCTGTAAAATGCGGTGGACACATCGCCCCACGGGATCGTCACGCAGTGTCGCACTTTATCGCCGAAATCAATGTCACGCTCGCGCCACGCACCCGGCACAGGCGTGATCTTGCCGCCACGACGCACGGCCCCACCCCGATTAATGTTTTCAATCATTGTGGTGGCCGTGCCACGTGAGAAGCCCGTGCCGCCAAAAAATGCGAGCGTTAACCAGCTGGCCGAAGGCAACTGCCGCTTGAGGTGCGCTGCCAGGCAATCGCTCGGCACGACGTCGAACCCGACACCAGGCATCAACATCACTCCCGCCCGTTCCGCTTCTGCGGATCGCGCCGCGGTGCCTTCGAAAACACCGATTTCACCAGTAATATCGAGATAGTGTGCCTTGTTCCTCAGGCACGCGTCGACCATCGCTTTCGTAGTGCGAGAAAATGGACCGGCGCAATGGATGACGGCCGTACAGCCAGCGAGTGCCGCATCGAGCGCGCGCGGATCGTCGAGCGATGCCGGACGGGAGTCCAACTGATGCAGAGCCGCCAAGGCGTTCACTTCGGCGGCATTCCGTCCTGAAAGAATCGGACGCAATCCGCGCAGCAGTGCTTCCGCGACAATCAAGCGGCCGGTATAGCCGTTCGCGCCATAGATAAGTATCGGGCTTGATGGGGCGTTCACTCGGACTGCTCCGTCGTATCAGTGTGAGGTGCACCGGCGGGCCCGTCGCCGTCATAACGCGATTCCACATTCGTCCGGATTCCTTCCGCAATACCTTCGCGGAACGACAGCAGATCGAGGCGATAAAACAGACGCTTCGTCATCCCCATCGTTTCGGCTGGGTGGGCGGCGAGACCGAGTACGTAGCGCTCGATCGCGTCGGAAAACGCGGGTGCTGATAGAACCCGTGTCGCAAGCCCGATCCGTTCGGCTTCGACGGCAGGAATGACGCGCCCGCTCATCACGAGATCGAAGGCCTGTTTTTCCCCGACCGAACGGCGCAGCATTGCCATCACCATGGCAGGGACGAACCCGATTCGTACTTCCGGGTATCCGAAGCGCGCGTCATCACGCGCCAGAACCACATCGCAGGCGGTGGCGAATCCGCAGCCGTCGCCTAGGGCGCGCCCCTGTACCGCCGCCACCACCGGTTTGCGCATGCCGCGGATGGTCATGTAAATCCGGCCAATGTCGGTGGCGTCGCGTTCGAAATTATCCCGTCCGACATTTATTCCGTCGGCCATCGCAACGGCCTCGAGATCGACGCCCGTGCAGAAGTCGGGGCCGTCGGCATTGATGAGCACGACGCGCACTTCGTCGTCGGCCTCAAATTCCATCAGCGCATCAACAATGGCGTGGGCCGACGCCACATCGAGCGCGTTACCTTCTTCCGGACGTGCGAGCGTCAGCCGCCCAATCGCACCCGCTACGCCAACGCGAATGCTGCTCATCTCACGACCTCGTGACAGTTGTCGCAGGAAGCCCGATGGCCGCGGCCTCGGCGTCAGGCACTTGGATAAAGAGTCGTAACAGCGCCGTCGAAAACACCTTGCCCTGCGCATCTGTCTTCAGCGAAAGTGTGCCGCCGCCATCTAGGGACCCATGTAATAGAAAATTAAGCGCTTTCAAGTTCGGCAATTCGAATCGCTCAACACCGCCCGTGATCACTCCGGTGAAGTGTTTCGCGACGACGTCACGCGTGACGTACTTGGCCAGTACTGCGTACCACTCGGGCTTGAGGGCGATGAGGCCCACATTTGCGGTATCGCCCTTGTCGCCGCTGCGGGCGTGGGCGATGTCGAGCAGTGAGACGTTCACGAAATCACCTCCACCTTGGTCGTGACCACGGTCTTGTCGACCAGCGCCGGCCAATATGCGACGATTTCTTCTGTCTTCGGGCGGCCGCCGGCAAAACCGGTGACACTCGGCGGACCATTCAGTACTAACGGCACGATCTCGCGGCTAAAGCGCTCTACGGCTTTCTTATCAGGCCCACGAACACCGATGCGATACTGAATCTCTGGCGCGTCCCTTCCGGCGTCGGGTCCGGCGAGCGGACCGTGCGTGGCATTCGCTCCGACAAACTCACTCAGCACCTTTTCGAATTTGAGGCCGAGCCGGTCGAGACGCTCTCGTAGGACACGATCGGCGAGTTGCGCCTTCTCCATCGCGTCGGGCCAGGCATAGACCAACGTGCCGACCGCCTTGTAACCGGCGCGATAGGCAATGGAAACTTTGAGCTTGTCTGTCGCCGGACGACCCTGAATGCCAAACACGCGCACCCGATCCTTGCCGTCAGGCGCCAGTTGAATACTGGTGAAGTCGGCGACGACATCGGGGGTGATATACGAGTGTGGATCGCCCATTTCATATACCAACTGTTCCGTCACTGTTGGCACGCTTACGCGCCCACCCGTGTTGGGATGTTTGGTGATCACGAATGTGCCGTCGGATTTTCCTTCGACGATCGGATAGCCAACGTCAGCAAGATTCTCGATTGTACGCCACTCGTGCATGCAGTTACCGCCACTGCACTGCGCGCCACACTCAATGATATGACCGGCGATAATGCCCGCAGCGAGCTTGTTCCAATCGTCCGCGCCCCATCCAAACTCGTAACGCAGTGGTGCCATCGTGAGCGCGGTATCGGTGGAACGGCCGGTGACAACGACGTTCGCACCTTTCCCTAGCGCTTCGACAATCGGCGTGCTGCCGATGTAGGCATTAGCGGCGATCACACGGTCACGAACTACCGACAGCGGCTCTCCGGTGTCCATATTGCGTAGCTCGTGCCCTGCCGCCAGCAGTTCATCAATGCGCGGCAATAGGTTGTCGCCAGTCACGACGCCAATCCGCAGTTTACCGGCAGCGCCTTTTTGCGCGGCCATCGCTAACACTGCCGCGGCACAGGCCTCAGGATTCACACCGCCGGCATTCGCGATCACCTTCACGCCTCTGTCGGCGACCGCCGCGAGCACACTCTCCATGGCGCCGACAAAATCGCGGGCATAGCCCATCGCCGGATCACGTTCCTTCTGCTTTTGCAGAATGGACATCGTCACTTCGGCAAGATAGTCGAGCATCAAATAGTCTACGGGACCGCCTTCGACCTGACGGCGCGGGGCTTCGAGCCAGTCGCCCCAGAATCCTTGGCCTCCGGCGACGCGAACGATCTTCTCGCCGTTGGCGCTCATCGGTCCACTCCTAGCCGCGCAGGTAGTACGAAGGGGCCCAGATGAGGGCCAGGGTTCTGCAGGGCGCTGCGCAACGCAATGCCTAAGGTCGTACGAGTGTCTTCTGGATACACGATGGCGTCAATGAAGCCGCGCGCACCAGCGTAGCGCGCGTCAAGTTGATGTTCGTAGTCGTCGCGCATCTCGGCGACGGCGGCGGATACTTCGGCATTCGGTGCTGTACCGGCCTTCTTCGCGGCATCTAATGAAGGGCCGTGGACCGCCCCAACCGCGGACTCGCCTTCCATCACAGCCATGCGACCGGTCGGCCACGAGAAAATAAAATCCGGATCGAATCCCTGGCCGGCCATGGCGTAATACCCGGCGCCCGAGGCGTGATTGACCGTGAGGACAATTTTTGGCACCGTGGCCGTCGCCATTGCTTCGACGAAACGTGCTCCGGAGCGAATGATGCCTTCGTGCTCCGCTTCGGCGCCAACCATAAATCCGCTCACATCTTGCACGAACAGAATCGGCAGACCCTGACGATTGCAGCGGTCAATAAAAAATGCGCACTTCTCGGCGCTCTCGGCGTAGATGATTCCGCCAAACCGGGGTTTCTCACCGGCTCGGCCCTTAATCAGTCCACGTTGATTGGCGACAACCCCAACGGGAATACCTTCGATTCGCGCATCACCGCAAATGAGTTCCTTCGCAAGGTGACCCTGGAACTCGTCTACGGTCCCGTTATCCAGAATGCATTTCAGTACGGCATGCATGTCATACGACATACGGTGATCGGACGGCAGCACATCGTACAACGCTTCTGCGGGTGACGCCGGATCTTTCGACCGTTGCGAAAAAACCGATGACGAACCGCTATTGGCTGCCGCCGGTAACAGTGCGATTTGTTCACGAATTTTGCGCAGGCACTCCGTATCATTTTCCACGGCATAGTGTGCCACACCGCTGACTTCCGTGTGGGTGACTGCGCCGCCAAGTGTCTCACCGTCGATGATCTGGCCGGTAGCACCCTTCACAAGATTCGGGCCGCCGAGGCCCATGAAACTCGTGCCCTTCACCATCAAGATCACGTCACTGAGCGCCGGGAGATACGCACCACCGGCCACGCATTGGCCCATCACCGCGGCAATCTGCGGGATGTGCAGGTAGCGACGCATGAGTGAGTTGTAATAGAAAATTCTCGCAGCGCCGTACTGGCCAGGGAACACACCGCCCTGATATGGTAGGTTGACGCCAGCGGAATCGACGAGATAAATGATTGGAAGATGGCAACGCATCGCACATTCCTGCGCGCGTAAAATCTTCGGAATGGTTTCAGGCCACCACGAGCCGGCTTTCACCGTCGAATCGTTGGCGACGATCACGCATTCGCGTCCATTCACCGAGGCGATGCCGGTAATCACACCGGCCCCTGGCGCCTGACCGTCGTAGCGATCGTGCGCGACGAGCAATCCGAGCTCGAGAAAGTGTGAATCTGCGTCCATCAATTGCGTCACGCGTTCGCGAGCGGTGAGCTTGCCTTGCTTGTGCTGCTTATCCGCTTTGTCGGTGCCTCCGCCTAGGCGAAGGGAGGCTTCGAGCTCGCGCGTCGCGGCGCTGAGCTCACGCAGACGGTTGCTCACACTTCCTGCGCGTGATGTTGCGTGAACCAGCCGCGAATATATGCAATCAAATCGGTAGTGGATGTCCCCGGACCAAAGAGTTCACCAACACCAAGCGCCCGTAGCGCCTGCATGTCTTCTTGCGGGATAATCCCGCCGCCGGTGATGAGGATATCCTCGCGGCCTTGTTCAACGAGCAGGGCTTTGACCCGCGGGAAGAGCGTCATATGCGCACCGGACAATATCGACAGACCCACAACGTCGACATCCTCCTGAACTGCCGCACTGGCGATCATTTCTGGCGTCTGATGGAGTCCGGTGTAAATGACTTCCATGCCGGCGTCGCGAAGCGCGGCGGCAACGACTTTTGCACCACGGTCATGTCCATCCAGACCGGGTTTGGCAACCAACACTCGAATAGGGCGTGGCATTGTGATGAATTAAGCCGCTGGAATGGGTCGGGGCAACCGAAATCGGACTACTTTCGCGGCTGAGACGCCAAATCGCGGCGTACCAGTAGCTTCTTCCCCTTGATCGTAGTCCCGCGAAGCACTGTTACCACTTCGTCCGCAATCGTGGACGGCACATCCACGAGGGAATGGCGATCTAGAATCTCAATTGCTCCAATCGCTTCGCCAGCAATATTCATTTCGTTCGCGATGGCGCCGACGATATCGCCGGGCCGGATCTTGAGTTTGCGACCGCCGCCAATGAATAACCGAACCATTTCCTGCGTCGAGGTCACCCGAGGCCGCTTGGTTGCGGGGCGGGCTGGCCGTTCCGGTCGGTCGGGACGCTCCGACCGCATTACTCGTTCCGCGCGATCCGGTCGTTCCGCCCGTTCCGCCCGTTCCGCACGTTCCTTCGGACTGTAGCGCGGCCCGGACATCGGGCGCGCTGCCGCTGAGGTCCGTGTGGGCGCGGTCGGAATTTCACGCTGATCCCCTTCTCCGCTTTCGCGGGCGACTACGAGCTTCACAGCTGCGGCCGCGACGTCCATAACGTCGAACTCCGACGCCAGTGATTCCACGACGCCGCGCATCGCCTCCAGATCACCAGCAACAATCGCTTCTCTCAGATTTGCCCGAGTCGCTTCTAGGCGGCGCGTGCGCAAATCTGCGACCGTGGGTACGGCACTGATGGTGATCTTCTGCTTGGTCGCAGACTCGATATTGCGGAGCATCCGGTGTTCGCGTGGTTCGGCAAGGGTGATCGCCACGCCTTCGCGGCCCGCACGCCCGGTGCGACCGATACGGTGCACATAGCTGTCTGGTGCCGACGGCACATCGTAGTTCACGACGTGACTGACATGCTCGACGTCAATGCCACGGGCGGCCACATCGGTGGCCACCAAGAGATCGGTTGTGTTGGCACGAAAGGCCTTCATCACGCGATCACGCTGTTGCTGATTCAGACCGCCATGCAGTGCTGCAGCGCGATAGCCGCTGGCATTCAGTGTTTCCGTCAGCGCATCGACTTCCGTGCGCGTGCGACAAAACACCATGGCGCTCGTCGGCTGTTCAATGTCGAGCACGCGACCGAGTGCCGCCATTTTATGGGCGCGCGGCACGATGTACGCGACTTGCCGTACTTTTGGCGCAACGCCGCTCACTTTCACATCGACTGCGATACGGATGGTTTTCGGGTGCCGCAAATACTTGGCAGCGATCGCCGAGACTTTTGGCGCCATGGTCGCGGAGAAAAGTGCGGTCTGTCGTTCCGATGGAGTGGCTTCGAGGATCGCCTCGAGATCTTCGGCGAAACCCATATCGAGCATTTCGTCAGCTTCGTCGAGGACGACGATTTTCAGGCCGCCGAGTTTGAGCGTCTTACGGCGAATATGGTCGAGGGCACGGCCAGGCGTTGCAACCACAATGTCCACGCCGCGTTTTAGCGCGCGCAACTGCGTTTCAATCGGAGCGCCGCCGTAAATGGGGAGTGCAACCGCGCCGAGCGGCTTGCCGTACTTATGCACCGCCTCGGCGACTTGCATCGCCAGCTCGCGAGTGGGGACAAGGATCAGCGCCATTGGTTCGCGCATCCGCTCGTTGGTCGCCAACGACTGTAGAATCGGAAGCGCGAACGCGGCGGTTTTACCAGTTCCGGTGGCCGCCTGACCCAAGACGTCAACGCCCGAGATCAGCATCGGAATCGCTTCGCGTTGGACGGGTGTGGGCTCTTCGTAACCGAGCGTGGTGAGCGACTGCAGCAGACGGTCATCAAGACCGAGTGAATTAAAGCCGGGTGCCAGCGTACCGGCTGATGTGGACTTCGTCATACCTAAAGCTAACCGGTTTAGGGGCCAAACTGGTCACTTTTTTGGACAAAACTCAACTTAGAGCCTTATGCACGAGAATATCGTGGCACCAGTCGGTCCGGTGACCCTATTGCCGGAGCAATGTCCAGCGGGACCGCCTCCTACGGCGTAATTGGATCGCTCACCAGTCGATCGACGTATCGCCGCTCGATCGCAACCATAAGCTCGAATTGCGTCCGACATTTAAACGTCATCGTCGCGTTCGTTGCATGTTCGTCGTTCACGGTCACGTGAAGCATATTCTGTTTACACCAAATGAAAGGAGGACACAGTGAAACTCATACCGGCCAGAACTCTCCTGTCTGTGGTCATCGCTTGCGTCACTTCCGCCGTGATCCAGACGCTACCCGCGCAGAGCAAAGCACCAACTCATAAAAAGTCGATACAGCCGATCACTGTTCAGTGGCTCGGTCACGCCGCATTTGAGGTCACATCATCGACGGGCACAAAAATCCTGATTGATCCATTTCTTAGTGGCAATCCGGCGACTCCGGATTCGCTCAAGCAACTTGGGCGTTATCACCCACAGGCCATTCTCGTCACGCATTCGCATGCGGATCACGCGTTGGATGCCGTGACGATTGCCACGACCAGCGGTGCGCCGGTGATCGGGGCTGTCGAGCACATCGCTTCACTCAAGCTCCCCGCAAAACAATCGATGGGCGGCAACGTCGGCGGCCGATTCACCGTCGGAGACGTTATAGTCCATCTCGTTCCGGCAATGCACTCCAGTGACCCCGGTGGTCGGCCACTCGGTTTCGTGCTGGAATTCGCCGATGGCAGAATGCTCTACCACACCGGTGACACTTGGATTTTCGGCGATATGTCGCTCATACAAGAATTCTATCATCCCAACATTATTCTGCTTGGCGTCGGCGGCGGCCCATACACTGAGGGGCCGAAAGAAGCACTTCGAGCTGTGCAGAAGTACTTCAAACCGGACCACATTATCCCGATGCACTACGGCACCTTCCCCGGGTTGTCCGACGAGACCGAGGTAAAGTCAGTGTTCGGCGCGGAACATCACACCGTGGTTCTGCGCCCCGGACAAGTCCGGGTTTTCTAGTCACCCTCGCAACGTCCCCGTATGAAACCCCATCCAGATTCCGGTGTCGAAATCGCTCCAGTGTTTCTTCCGTTGTTGCTGCTCCTATTTGTCGGCAGCGGTTGCGCGGCGCTGATCTACGAAGTCGTCTGGTTCCAAATGTTGGGATTGATTGTCGGTTCGTCGGCGATCTCCATCGGCGTTCTACTCGGGACGTTTATGGGTGGCATGTGCATCGGCAGCTTGGCGCTGTCGAGCATGATTAAGCGGAGCGAGCACCCGCTCCGAGTCTATGCACTTCTCGAAGCCGGCATTGCGGTAAGCGGTCTGCTCCTCCTGCTGATACTTCCGTTGATCGGCACGGTGTACGTCGCCATCGCCGGCCAAGGATTCACGGGGCTCTTCGTTCGCGCGATCGTCGCGGCTATCTGTCTGCTCCCGCCTACCGTAATGATGGGCGCAACCCTTCCGGCTATTTCCCGTTGGGTCGAGACTAGCCCGAAAGGAGTGTCATGGCTTGGATTTTTTTACGGAAGCAACATTGCTGGCGCGGTTTTCGGATCGCTACTCGCCGGTTTCTATTTGCTCCGCGTATACGACGTGGTAACGGCGACCATTGCCGCAGTAGCGATCAATGTCGCTGTAGCGGTCGCCGGACTGGTGTTGGCAAAGACCACATCGTACCGCGCTCCGGCTGACAATTCTATGGATGCACCAACGAAGCTCTGGACCATTCCGGAAGGCTCGTGGCCGGTATACGTCGCCATAGCACTCTCGGGAATGAGTGCGCTCGGCGCCGAAGTCATTTGGACGCGGCTGCTCTCGCTGTCGCTTGGCGCGTCGGTCTACTCGTTCTCATTGATCATTGCGGCGATTCTCATTGGGCTTGGCATTGGCAGTAGCGTCGGCTCAATGATCGCAAGGGAGACGACTCACCCACGACGCGCACTCGGCATCTGCCAATTACTGCTGATGTTCGGGTTGGCGTGGGCGGGCATCCAGTTGATGCGCAGCCTTCCGTTTTGGCCGATCAATCCATCGCTCTCGAGTAGTCCGTGGTTTCAATTCCAGATCGACATGGTCCGATGCCTCTGGACGGTGCTCCCGGCCGCCGTGCTTTGGGGGGCGAGTTTTCCGATTGCGCTGGCTGCGGTGGCGACCCGAAAGCAGGATCCGGGCCGGCTCGTGGGAACGGTGTACGCGGCGAATACCATCGGCGGAATTGTTGGGGCCATGATCGCGAGCTTGGTGCTCATCCCGTGGATTGGCACACAGCAATCAATGCGCGTGCTGATTTGGCTCGCCGCGCTCGCGGCACTGTTGACGCTGTCGCTCGTTCCCACCGCAGGCGCCCGCACACTTCGCCTGACCGCCCGTAGCGCTGCCGGTGGAGTACTCACTCTTGTCATCGGCTTCGTGATGGCCGCGACGATCGCGCCGGTTCCGCCCTTACTAGTCGGATACGGTCACAATGCCGCGAATCGTTTTAATAATCACGGTGACTTCATCTATCTCGGTGAGGGGATGAACTCGTCCATGGCCGTGTCGCGACTCAGTAACGGCGTGCTCAATTACCACAATGCCGGAAAAGTACAGGCCTCGAGTGAGCCGCAAGACATGCGCCTGCAACGGATGCTCGGGCATTTCGCCACGTTAGTGCCCGAACACGCGCGCACGGTGCTGGTAATTGGCTGCGGTGCCGGTGTGACGGCCGGTGCCGTCAGCATCAGTCCCGCACTGGACCGGGAAACCATCGCCGAGATCGAGCCGCTAGTTCCGGAACATGTCGCCCGAATTTTTGGTGACTATAACTATCACGTGATTGACAACCCCAAAGTGCGCGTTCAAATCGACGATGCGCGTCATTTCATCCTGACGACCAAAGAAACATTCGACGCCGTCACATCCGATCCGTTCGACCCTTGGGTCAAGGGCGCAGCAAATCTCTACACCGTAGAGTTCTTCAATCTTGTGAAGGAGCATCTGAACCCGGGTGGCGTGGTGACCGTGTTCGTGCAGTTGTACGAAAGCAACGTCGAAGCCGTCAAGAGCGAAGTGGCGACCTTTCTCGAAGCGTTCCCGAACGGAATGGTTTTTGGCAATACCAACAATGGCGGTGGGTACGACGTCGTGTTGCTGGGACGCGTTGAGAATACCCCACTGGATATCGACGCCATCGAAGCGCGCCTGCAGCGCCCGGAATACGCAGTGGTACGTCAGTCATTGGCGGAAATCGGATTTCACTCCGCCACCGAATTGTTCGCGACCTTTGCGGCCACCGGGGCACAACTCGCGCCATGGATTGCCGACGCGCAAATCAATCGTGACAAGAATCTCCGCCTGCAGTATCTCGCCGGCATGGGTCTCAATTTGTATCTGCAAGACCCGATCTACCGCGAGATGATTCAGTACCGGCGATTCCCGGAGGGCTTATTCAAAGCATCGCCAGACAAGATGCAGTACCTGCGAAACGCGATCCCCAATCCGTGACGGTTAGCATCACCGCGTACGCTGCAAGCTGCCCGCTGCCCGCTGCCCGCTGTACGCTGTACGCTGCCCGCTGCTAGCTGTTAGCTGCCCGCTCCGTCCCCCCACTACCCCTCTTTTCTTGCCAGGAGCAACATCTCACTCGATTTCCGGCTAAGCGGGCGATCCTTCCAACCCTCCCACGCCTGTTCCACCACAAGACCCGCATCTGCGCAGAGCTCGGCGAGCCGTGTCGCGGTGTAGAGCCGGATTTGGTGCGAGCGTTCGATGGCCCGCGATTTTCCCTTCACCGATGTTCGCACGGTGAGAAAGCCTGAGAGCGGATCGAAGCTTCGTTCATGACCAATCATCGTGCCATCGTTCGAGGTCCACCAGTCACGGCTGATGAATCGTGACACGACGCCGTCACGGCTGCCGCCATGCCACAACAGAACACCGCCCGGCTTGAGTACCCTGGCGAATTCGCGAATAACTTTTGCATCGTCGCGCGGGTGCGCAAAAAATCCGAAACTCGTAAACAGATTTAGCACCGCATCGAACTGTCCGGTCCAGCGCGACGGCATGGAGCGCATGTCGCCGCGCACATACTTCAACCGTTTTCCGGTTCCCCGGGCCTTCGCTCGCTTGAGTAAATGGGTGGAATAGTCCAGCCCGGTGACGTTGAACCCGGCCTCAGCGAGCGGATGGGCATGACGTCCTTGCCCGCACGGCACGTCGAGAATCTTCGATTCTGATGGCATGCCGAGGACATCTAGAATGCGCGCGACGTCGTTCCGGTCACGCTCGAACGAAAATATCGGCTCGTATTCCAGCAGATATTGCGCGTCGAAATAACTGCGCCACCATTCACTCACGCGAACCCCTGGCTAGAAAAATACCGGCTCCCGGTATGCGCCGAACACGTCTTCCATGGCTGCACGAATCTCATACAGCGTGCAGTAGGCGCGCGCACACGCACGAATAAACGGCACGACGTTCTCCTGTCCGCGCGCGGCATTTCGCAGCGCGTCCAGGTTTTTAACGCAGGCATCGTTATCGCGGGTTTGCCGTAACTTCGACAGAGCTGCCATCTGGTCGCGCGCTGCTTGCTCATCCATCTGTAACAATGGAATTTCTAACGCTTCTCCTTCAGTGACAAATTCATTGACTCCGACAATCACCCGTCGGTGCTGTTCAATCTCCCACTGTTGCCGACCGGCGCTCTCGGCGATGCGCTTCTGGAACCATCCACTTTCCAGTCCCGCCACCACCCCGCCCTGTTCCTCAATCTCGGCGAACAATGCTTCCGCATCGGCTTCCATCTGGTCCGTGAGCGCTTCGACGTAATAGGACCCGCCAAGCGGATCCGCAACGTTCGGCACTCCGGTTTCGTACGCCAAAACCTGCTGGGTACGCAGCGCCACCTGCACGGCATGCTCCGTTGGCAGGGCAAGCGTCTCGTCCATGGAATTAGTATGCAGCGATTGCGTGCCGCCCAAGGTGGCAGCGAGCGCCTGATAGGCGACGCGCACGATGTTGTTCATCGGCTGCTGTGCCGTGAGCGTGACCCCCGCTGTCTGCGAATGGAACCGCATGATCCAAGAACGCGGGTCTTTGGCGCCGTACCTCTCCTTCATATGACGCGCCCAGATACGCCGCGCGGCGCGCAACTTGGCGATCTCTTCGAAGAAATCGTTGTGCACGTCCCAGAAGTACGAGAGACGTGGCGCAAACTCATCCACGTTCAACCCGCGGGCAATACCGCGCTCCACATAGGTAAAGCCGTCCGCAAGCGTGAACGCGAGCTCTTGTGCCGCCGTTGCACCTGCCTCACGAATGTGATATCCGGAAATCGAGATCGTGTTCCATTGTGGCACGTTCTTCGCACCCCATTCGAACATATCAACGATCAGGCGAAGCGCCGGCTCAATCGGAAAGCACCACGCGTGTTGCGCCATGTACTCTTTCAGAATGTCATTCTGAATTGTGCCGCGCAATTTTTCCGGACTCACGCCCTGCTTCTCCGCCGCCGCAATGTAGAAGCACCAGAGAATGATCGCCGGACCGTTAATCGTCATTGACGTCGAAACGTCGCCAAGCGGAATTCCTTCGAACAAGACTTCCATATCGGCGAGCGAGCTAATCGCGACACCGCATTTTCCAGCTTCGCCTTCGGCGCGCTGGTGGTCCGAGTCGTATCCCATGAGCGTGGGAAAATCAAACGCCACGGAAAGGCCGGTGGTGCCATGCTCAAGTAGAAACTTGTAGCGCGCGTTGGTCTCTTTCGCTGTGCCGAACCCGGCAAACTGGCGCATTGTCCAGAGTTTGCCGCGGTAACCGGTGGCGTGAATGCCGCGAGTAAATGGAAATTGGCCGGGCACTTCAAAAGCGGTCCCCGCCGACCCTTCGAGGTCGAGCGGTGTGTACAACGGCGCCACGTCCTTGGCCGAGTTGCTAAAACTCAGATCACGTTTCGCGGACTTCTCAAATGCCTTGCGCCAGCCTTCAACCTCGGCCCGCAGACGGTCAAGTTCTTCCTGCATTTCCGCGATGGTCGAGTCGACATCCCGAATTCCAGTCATCACTCAGCTCCCGAAAGGAGTTGACCACTCTGCGCCAGGAGCGCATCAGCCACCGCGTACGGTGTGACGCGGCCGGACTCGAGGTCCGGAATGTGCGCGTCAAGCCATTCCGAAGTTGTCAGGTCGGTCCACAGTCGGCGCCGCACCCGTTGTTCTACCACATCGACGACCCGTTCACGAAGTCTCGTTCGGCGCCGTTGACGCAGCTCCCCGCTTTTCTCAAGATACGCGAAATGACGATCAAGTGTTCCCAGGAGTTCCGGAATACCTTCGCCCGTGATTCCCACCGAACGTAGCACAGCCGGCGTCCACCGCTCGGCGTCGTCGCGTGGCGCGGCGACACGGGCGGCCTTGGCGGGATTCACTGCACCTAGTTGTACGCCGTGATGTGCCGGCGTGTCTTTCAGCGTCATTCCGCCGCGAAGGCCTAGCATCATCTCAAGATCGTTGCGCAGGCGGTCTGCACCAGGACGGTCTGCCTTATTCACGACAAACAGGTCGGCGATCTCCATCACCCCGGCTTTCAACGTTTGAATCGAATCGCCGGATTCGGGGACGAGCACCACCACCGACGAATCCACCGTGCGGGCAACGTCGAGTTCACTTTGGCCGACGCCGACGGTCTCAACCAGAATGCGATCAACACCAAACGCGTCGAGTACATCACACACTTCCCGGGTGGCACTGGCGAGTCCGCCGAGTGATCCGCGCGTGGCCATCGACCGAATGAAAACGCCGGGGTCGAGTGCGACGCGCTCCATCCGCACGCGATCTCCAAGTAACGCACCGCCCGTAAACGGTGATGTCGGATCGACGGCGATGATCCCGACGGTCAGCCCCGCAGCTCGCAGCTCCGCGGCCAACAGCGTCGTGAGCGTGCTCTTGCCAGCTCCGGGCGGGCCGGTAAGACCAATGCGGCGCGCACGACCAATCAACGGATGCATGGCCGCCAGCAGGAGATCGCTCCCCTGCCGCTGGTTCTCGACAATGCTGACCACCCGCGCCAGAGCGGCTTTTCGCCCGGCGCTGAATTCCGCAGCCAATGTTTGGAGTGAAAGCGGTGCATCTGACGGAAGCGTAATCATCCGGCGGTCGGTTGAGGATCGTCGTGTTCGTCGCGGATTTCGCCGACGAGCTCTTCGACCAGATCTTCCAGCGTGACAAGGCCAAGCGTACTGCCGGCTTCGCTCTGAATTATCGCGAGGTGAACTCGGTCGCGCAGCATGCGGCGCATAAGTTCGTCGCACGGCGCGTCTGCTTTGGCCATCGACACCCGTCGCAGCACGGACACCGGCGCCTCGGGCCGGGCGAGCACATCGAACGAGTGGACGAGTCCCATCACATGATCCAATGTGCCATCAAATACCGGAATGCGACTGTACTTCGACTGGGCTACCAGACGGGTAATGTCGGCCGCGGGTGTGCCCCGCTCGACCGCGACAATTTCCAAGCGCGACGTCATAACGTCCCGTGCGCGCTTTGCAGCGAAGTCCACCACGCCGCTGATGATCGCACTTTCTGCGGGTTCCCCGACCCCTTCGAGCTCCCCTTCGCGCAATAGTTCTTCGAGTGATCCCGGTGAATCGTTTTGCGTGATGCTGAAGCGTCGCGTGATCGGCGCAACGAGCCCCTCAGCAAATGCCAGCAGTGGCGTACACAGCCAATCGAGTAGTCGCAAGACCGGCATTAATAGTGGCACTAACGGCGTCGCAAAACGGCGAGCCAACGCCCGTGGCACGAGTTGCCCGCCCACGAGCAATAATGCCGCAGCCAATACCAGATAGCGCAACAGCATGCCCCGGTCCTCTCGCAGACCGAGCAGCGCGCCCATACCGAACACCGTTGCCGCAATGCCGGTACCAGCAGCGAGCAGTAACCGGCGAGGGCGATCGGGGTCCATATGCGCTGCGCGTGCGCCAATCAATTGCCGCTCCGCCCAGTGACGAAACCAAATGCGGCTCACCGAGCGCACTGCGGTGGCCGCGGCAGTGAACCACGCGACGACAAACGTCAGAATGCAAATCACGGCGATGGTCGTCACGCGCGCTCTCCGGCGCGTTCACGCACGCGTTCGAGGTACACGCGCTCCACACGCCGTCGCCGTACCCGCTCGACGACTAACCGGAAGCGACCAATTTCCAACGTCTCCCCGTTGCGCGGGACGCGTCCGAACAGTTCGTATACCAAACCGCCGACGGTCTGCACGTCCTCGCGCGTGAACAGTTGGCCCGTCAGATCGCTGAGCTCGCTGAGTGAAACGCGCGCCGATAGCCAGAACCGGTCATCACTCTCCCGGACGATATCCGGCTCTTCCTCGTCGTGTTCGTCCCGAATCTCGCCGACGATAAGTTCGAGGGCGTCTTCCAACGTCACCAAACCGGCGGTGCCTCCGTATTCGTCCACAACGATCGCCATATGTTGTTGTCCCGCCATGAACTGACGCAATTGCGCGTCCACGGTATTCGTGCCGGGGATATAACTCGCCGGTCGGACAAGCGCTTGCCATCCGCCCGGTGGCTCTTCGTCGGCCACAAATGCCGGCAGGAGATCTTTGGCGTACAGAATACCGAGCACTTCATCTAAGGTGCCATCAAATACCACGAGCCTCGCATGCTGGGCGCTGCGCACTTTGTCCACGACTTCTGACCATTCGGTGTCTTGCTCGATACCGATGATGTCCACGCGAGGCACCATGATTTCCTGCACACGCGTGTCACCCAGTGAAAACACGCCGCGCAACAAAACGGCTTCCTCGCGCGTGGCTTCCGCCTCGGAGGTCACGACTTCGCGAAATTGTTCTAACGACGTTTCGCGATCTTCGTCGTCCGGCACGGGCGTGGGAAGGAGCCGCAACAACAACCGATCGACCCAGGTACCAAAGGTGACGACGGGCATCAGCAGATGCTCGACGGCCGTAATTATCACAGCGAGTCGTTCAATCGCCAACGCGCCCAACGCATCGCCGGCGGTCCGAGCCGCGCTCTCGGTCACAATCACCACCAACACGCCGACACCGATCACCAGTGGTGCGATTTGCGCCGCGGGGATGCCACTTGCTTTTAGGGCCGCAGCTGCGCCAGCGCCAGCGAGGAGCTGGGTGACAATCCGGCCAAACGCCAGCGCACGGTGCGCCTTCTCGCGACGTGCCAGTAACGCGCGCGCCGCGGGCATCGTGGACGGATCGTCCTCGTCGAGGGCGAGCAACGCACCGTCGGCCAGTGCGCAAAGCGCCGAGCCCATCGCCGCCAACGTTGCAAAAACTATAACGAAAAATGTCACGCGAACACGAAGCGCAAGGCGCGCTGGACTAAGGTCTCTTGACGTCGCCACATCGGTGATCGCGTGCGCGACTCGCCGGGCGGGTGATCGTGCCCCAGCACATGCAGAATGCCATGAATAACCAGTCGGGCAATTTCCTCGCGCAGCGAAACACCAGCCACCCGCGCGTTTGCGCGGGCGACCTCGACGCCGATATACACATCGCCGACGACCGGTCCACCGGGCGGACGGACAAATCCGAACGAAATCACGTCCGTGGGACCGGCGTGACCGAGTTGCTTCTTGTTGAGTGCGGCGATGCCCCGATTCCCCATCAGCGTGATACTCAGCATCGCGTTCGATACGCGCTCCGCCCGCAACGCGTCACGCGCCACTTGTTCGAGGCGGGCGACGGAGACGGGCGAACGCGACACCATCACATTGACGGCCACCGCCAACGCCGGTCCTGCTGTCGGCCCCCGGCGACTCGACGCCGTAGCTAACGTCGTCACTCCGCCGCCGATTCGGCCGCGTACGCTTTAACAATGTCGCGTACTAATCGGTGACGAATGATGTCAGTCTCGTTCAAATAGTGAAACGCGATCCCTTCGATGCCCCGAAGAATGCGTTCGATCTGGAACAGCCCGCTCTCTTCGCGTTTTGGCAGGTCCACTTGCGTCTTGTCGCCGGTAATGACAGCACGACTGTTTACGCCGAGCCGCGTGAGAAACATTTTCATCTGCGCATTTGTGGCGTTTTGCGCTTCGTCGAGAATCACAAATGCATCAGCCAGCGTACGGCCCCGCATGTATGCCAGCGGTGCAATCTCAATCACTCGCGTCTCGAGGGATTTCTGCACGCGTTCGAGTGGCATCATGTCTTCTAGGGCGTCGTAGAGCGGCCGCAAGTATGGATCCACTTTGGCCTGCATGTCACCAGGGAGAAAGCCGAGCGACTCGCCCGCTTCGACGGCCGGGCGGGCCAGCACGATTCGCTTCACCCGTTTGCGCGATAGCGCGTCCACGGCCGCCGCGACCGCGAGATAGGTCTTGCCGGTTCCGGCAGGCCCGATACCAACGACAATATCATTGTCCGCGATGGCCTGTAAATATTCAGCCTGACCCGCCGTTTTCGGCTGAATGATTTTCCGAAGTCCCGGCAGCACAATGCGCGTGCCGCCTGAAGTATCGCGACCATTCTCCATGGACATGCGGAGCACATCGTCCGGTTCCAACGCCACGCGTTGGCGCGCAGCATCAATCATGCGCTGAGCGATTACACTGGCTTTCTCGACCAATTCGGTAGTACCGGTCAGTACCATCGCATCGCCGCGAAGTGTAACCCGCACAGAAAGCAATTTCTGCAGTTCAATAAGATTCGCATCCCCGACGCCGGCGAGCGTGAGCAAATCCGCGCCCTCGGTAGACAGTCGGTGTGTCACCGGTTCGCCCGGCGCCGCCATGGTCACGTCCGACACTATTCTGCCCCGGTCACGCGAATGTGAAGGTCGCGGAGGTCATTCGCGGGCACCGCAGATGGCGCCCCTTCGAACAGCGCCCGCGCCGTGGTGGTTTTGGGAAAGGCGATAACATCGCGCAACGACGTCGCACCCGACAATAACATCGCGATTCGATCTAGGCCAAACGCGATTCCACCGTGCGGTGGTGCTCCAGCGCGCAACCCTTCAAGCAAGAACCCAAAGCGGCGTTCTTGGTCAGCGGTGTCGCCAATCCCAAGTAGCGAGAACATTCGTGACTGTACCGCGGGGTCACTTGTCCGGATGCTTCCGCCGCCGAGCTCAAGCCCATTGAGCACGATGTCGTACGCGAGCGCCCGCCACCGATGCGGCTCGTCCGGATGCGCGGCCATGTCGGCCGCATTGGGCGCGGTAAATGGGTGGTGCACCGCCGCAAGCGTCCCCGTCACTGCATCACGTTCGAACATCGGAAAGTCGGTAACGATGACAAACTGGCGGTCGTTTTCTTTTACCAGCGCGAGACGTTGTGCGCACTCCTGCCTCACGCGGTCAAGAGCCGGACTAGAAATCCAATCATCAGCCGCGACAAATAACGCCAGCGCTCCTTCCGCAAGCCCTATGGCCTGCTCTGCCTCAGGCGTTAGGAATTTGGCGATCGGCCCATCGTACTTTCCATCGACGCGTTTCACGCGTAGCAAGCCACCAGCGCCGGCGCTTTTCGCCAGCGCCTCGAGCTCGTCCACCTGCTTGCGACTCCACACGGCTCCGCCAGGAACGACAATCCCGCGCACGCGGCCTCCGCCGGCAATCACCGAAGTCGTGATGCCAAAGTCGAGTTCGCGAAACGCCTGTGTATAGTCTGCGATGTGTAGGCCGTACCGGAGGTCCGGACGGTCACAACCGTAACCCTCCATCGCGGCCGCGTACGTCATCCGCTCGAATGCGCTTGGAATCTCGTGGCCGCCTTCGCGCCACAAAGCGCTGATCAATCCTTGACCAACGGCGAGAATATCTTCCTCGCCGACGAACGATGCCTCGATATCAATTTGCGTAAACTCCGGCTGGCGATCGGCGCGCAGGTCCTCGTCGCGAAAGCATCGGGCAATTTGGAAATAGCGGTCAAAACCGGCGATCATGAACAATTGTTTGTAAATCTGAGGCGACTGCGGCAACGCGTAGAACTCCCCAGCATGCACCCGACTGGGCACCAAATAATCGCGCGCGCCTTCGGGCGTCGGCTTCGTGAGAATCGGTGTCTCAAGTTCCAGAAAACCGCGCGCACTCAAATACTGTCGCGTCACCTGCGCCAACCGATGGCGCAACATCAAGCTCTCCTGCAGCTCGGCTCGTCGCAGATCCAGGTACCGGTGCCGCAGTCGAAGTTCTTCGGCGGCGAGTTTTTCCCCTTTGCCACGAGCCACCGGGATCGCCGGCGTGACCGCCGGACCGACCACGCGAAGACTGATCGCCCGCACTTCGATCGCGCCTGTACCCATCTCGGGGTTTTTCGTCTCCGCCGTGCGCTCAACGACCGTTCCCTGTACGATGATGACGCTTTCCACACCGACCGCCGCTGCTGCGGCAATCGCATCTGCCGAGGCCCACGCGGTGCCGAACGACAACTGCACAATCCCGGCCACGTCGCGCAGATCGAGAAAGACGATCCCGCCAAGATTTCGCGAGCGATGCACCCAACCGCCGAGCGTCACAGGAGTACCCGCATCGTCAGCGCGCAGTGCACCACACAGATGCGAGCGCTGGGAAGTAGCCCGCGAGTTCTCGAATGACATTGGCGAAGGCGATTGCGTCAAGACCATGTCTCGGTGAAGAGTGTCACGCCGCTTCTCCCCGTCGAATCGCCGCTAGAAATTCTTCAGCTGTTGTCGACGTCAGGAGTGCGTCCCGTAATTCGGGGGCGTGCATAATGCGGGCAATGCGTGACAACAATTTGATATGTTGCCCTGAAGCGTCGAGCGGTGTCAGTACGAGAAACGCAACGCGCACCGGAGCATTGTCCGGAGCTGCGTAATCAGAAATGTGCTGAACGAGACCCGCGGCGAGCCGAATCCCACTCACCAAATCGGTGCGACCATGAGGAACCGCGAGCCCTCCGCCCATCGCCGTACTTACTTGGGCTTCGCGTGCCTCGACCGTCCCAAGAATTCCAGTAACTGTCGCCTCATCTGCCTCGCCCACGGCGAGTTGAACAAGTTCGCGCAATAAATCGGCTTTTGAGTGGCTAACGAGCGGAACGCGCACGCGCTCCATCGAAAGCAGCTCACTAAGCACTAGGCGCAACTCCGAAAAAGAGGCAGTCAGAAGTGACATAAATATATGTCCGGCAGACACTTGGTGGTAGTCAGCCCGTTGACCAAACCACTGCAAAGAGGATAACTTAAGTCGATGCGGCGTATAGTGTTTGCTTCGATGATCCTTTTGCCGCTCGGTGTCCGAGGCCAGGCCTCCGCGATTCCCGGCCGCGATCTCTTGGCCTTCCCTATTTCGTTGACCGCCGAGGCGCCGGCACTTGGAATCCAATCCGGCATTGGGCTTTGGAATCCAGCGACCGCTTTGCTCGGCGACAGTGCCCGATGGCGCATCTCCGCGGCTTCGATGAGCGCACCCGCCGACATTTCGCTCTCGGCCCAAGTGGCCGCCGTTGCCGGGAAATGGCGCCGCACAACTTTCGGATTGAGCGTCACCTACGCCCAAGTCGGGAATCTGTTGCGGACCGATACTGACCCACAGTCAGTCGGTGGAGAGATTCCATATTCGACGATGGTGATCTCGCTGTTAGCGGCCCGCCGCATTGCGCCGCATATCATTGGTGGGCTTGCCATACGCAGCCGTAACGGCCGGATTGATAACATCAGCCGTACGGGTGTATCCGTAGACGCCGGGATCGTAGCTGAACACCTCACCCCAATTGACGTGCGCGTTGGGCTCTCGACGTTCTTGATGCACGCCGGCTCCACAGACCGAGAACGCACATCATTCCTTGCCGCTATAGAGGCGAGAGTGGCAGGGAGTGACTCGCTCCACACCGTGCGTGCAGGCTACTCCTTGCAGGATACCCAGTCACTCTCCACCGAGCAGTACCTGTTTGCCTCTGCTCGATGGAACATCTGGGAGATTCGCGGTGGTCCTGTCCAGACGAACATTTACGGGAACTCCAACCGGCGCGTTCGCTTCGGGATTGCGGTCCACTATGAAGGATATGCCGTTGGAGTGGCTCGAGAAGAAAGCGCCAACGGGCTCGCGCCCACCTATCAGTTTTCGCTGCGGACCCTCTTGCGATGAGCAAACCGGCAATGGTAAATCTGCTCGACCTGACGCCGAGCGATGCGGAGGAGCTGTTGCGCGAATTTGCGCATGCCAACGGTGTCGGTGCTTATCGGGGGAGTCAGGTCGCGCGCCGACTCTGGACCGCACCGGCCACCGGATTCGACGCGATGGTCGAAATCCCGAAAGCGTTTCGCGAGCAACTCGCCGAGCGTTTCACCTTGCCGCGGCTCACGCTGATCACGGAACAGCGCTCGACGGATGGGACGCGAAAGTTTCTGTTCCAGATGCACGACGGCCAAGCGATCGAGACGGTGGCGATTCCCGACGGCGACCGGATGACATTTTGCGTTTCCTCACAAGCCGGTTGCGCACTCAAATGTTCGTTTTGCGCGACGGGTGCGATGGGTTTTCTGCGAAATCTCGACACGTATGAAATCGCCGGACAAGTCCGCGAACTTGCCATGCTGGACGAGCCGCTCCTAGCCACGAATATTGTATTCATGGGTATGGGTGAGCCATTGATGAACTGGCCCGCCGTGGACAAAGTCTTGACTATTCTCAACAAGCCGAATGGTTTCGGAATTGGTGCGCGTCACATCACGATTTCAACGGTCGGATGGTTACCGGGCATCGAGTCGCTGGCGAAACGGCCCGAGCAATTCCGCCTCGCGATATCAGTGCATGCACCAAGCGATGCGCTGCGCGCGACGCTCATGCCGGTGAATACGAAGTTCCCGCTCGCCGATGTCATCGCCGCCGCGGCGAAATTCGACCGCCGAGTGACGTTTGAATACGTCATGCTGGGCGGTGTAAATGACGCGACGCCCCATGCGGAACAGCTGGCTTCGCTGGCACGAGAGTGCAAGGCATTCGTGAATTTAATTCCGTTGCATCCCGGCGGCTCGATGGGATTTGTGCCGACCACACCGGAACGCATCGCCGCATTCGCGAGACAGATTCGCAAAAAAGGTGTTGAGGTGGCGATTCGAAAAAGTCGCGGCATCGACATTGCCGCAGCCTGCGGTCAGCTACGGGTGGAGCGGCAACCGCGGCGGCGTCCAGTTTCGGCCGACGAGCACAGTTAAGTCGACAAAACGCGTCGAGTCCGGTTGCTCCAGGATTCGCGCCCCGCGCATGGCTTTCGCGGCGAGCGTCGCCCAGCCGGCGTGCCCGGAACGATCGAGTACTTCAGTAGAATCCCTGCGTTCCGCCGTATTGCCGTGAAAAACGACATCGAAGCCAGCGTCGCGTAACGCAAACATCGCCTGTCGGGCGAGGCCGCGCGTGTCGGTGGCATTCAGAACTTCCACGGTAATTCGTGTGGTGTCCGAAATGATCCGTCCAATCGGTGAAGCATCGCCCGCGGGTCCGGAGCGGTTCGTTGCACATGCCGTTCCGCGACAACGGCCGACGCGGCCGCGGTAGGCACCGACTGCGATCGCCATCAGGAGGATCGCCAAGAGCATCCAGCGGCCAATTTTCCGTGGCCGGCGACGGACGTTCATCTCACCGAGTTCCAAAGCGCGACGGTTTCCGGAAAAAGCGCTTTGCCCTCTCGCAACGTCCACTCGATTCGCATGCGTACGGCTTGTCGGAAGACACCGTCAAAATCGCGCGGCAACTGCGCCGAGAGAAACGTGCGGTCCGCTTGCATAAACGATCGGCCCGGTTCAAGAAAATCCGCCATAAACAGGGCTCGGCCGGTGCGGTCCCATTCCGGATTGCCGACAGTGTGCCATTTCACCGCGAGCAGCACACCGGCGCGCGATTCGCCGTCGCGTTCCAATCGGGCAGCCGCGGCGGGACCGTGCAACACCGCCACGGGCGCGGTGGCAAATGTGCCGTCGGCAGTGAGTGCCCTCAACTCCTTTTCCGGAGCGTCACGGAGCGCATCGTGCCATCGGCCGGCATCGCGCCATGCCTCTCCCTCGGCCGGTGACAGGCGCATTGCCACTGCCCATTCGCCGAGGAGCGCCGTGACGCGGGAAATATGCGCCCGTCGCTTATCGCTAACTTGCGACCACGTGGGCAGCACCAGATCGCGGTCAGGCATTAGCCGACATTCGTGATGCGACGGGCAAGGTCATTGAGATTCGTCACGACTTCTCGGAGTCCGTGAATTGCCCCTTCGAGTTCGCGAAGCGCGGAAGCCTGATCAATCGCCGATGCACTGACCTGCTCGGCGCCAATACGATTACGTCCGGAAATTTCCGCGACACGCGCGACCCGATCTTGCAGAACGGAAAACGACTGCTGTTGCTCTTCCGACGTTCCGGCAATGCGCTGCGATCGCGCCGAGCTCTGCGCCGTGGCTTGCACAATCTGTTCTAGCGCGCCGCGGGAGGCCTCGGACAATTGTTCGACGTCCGCGACCAGTGCCTGGCCGCTCGCCATTTGTTCGGCGACCAATCGCATTTGCGCACCGAACCGCCGGAGGATGTCCCCTGCCTTGTCGCTAGCGCGGCGGCTCTCCTCGGCAAGCGCGCGCACTTCTTCGGCGACGACCGCAAATCCGCGGCCCTCGGCCCCGGCACGTGCCGCTTCGATAGCAGCGTTGAGCGCGAGGAGATTCGTCTGGTCGGCAATTTGCGAAATGATTTCAATAAAATCGGTAATGCGCTGCGTACTGGCCACTAACGTTGCGACCTGGTCGGCGCTTTCGCTCACAAAGCGCTTCGCTCCGACCAGGCGCTCAATTGCCGATCCGATCTTTTCGCGGTTCGCGGATGCGATGTCAGTGGCACTGCGACTGGTTGTCGCGGCGTCGCGCGCGTCATCGACCACGCGGCCGGTGGCTTCAAGCAGCACCTGCGTCATTTCCAGACTCGAGTGCACCTGTTCGGCCTCCTCCGCGATCCCGCGGGAGATATCGGCAACGGTGTACGCCACCGACTCGCCACCGGTGCGCAGCAACCGCGCGGATTCCGTGAGTGTGTCGAGCTCGCGAGTGAGGCGCGTCACCGTGCCAAGAAGCGGCGTGCGCAGATCGTGAATATGCAATGTGGTTGCCAAATGATTGGCGAACCGGCGCACCAGCATGGCTTCTTTTTGTCCGTACGTATTCGGCTTATGATGTTCAATCTCGAGAACACCGACGTTTCGGTCCCCAAACCGGAGGGGAATGGTAATCGATGAGCGCGCTTCCGGACGCATCAGTTCGACGCGTGAATCTTTAGCGGCATCGGTAATGAGAATCGGTTCCCCGGACCGCAACGCCATGTCGCGCAGCGTCGCGCCATCGACGTTTGCCGGCACGGGTGTGGCCAACAAACCGATGCCACCTTGGTAGGCGACCATTTGGTGGCCGCCGTCGATGCGCGTAATGCGTAGGTCTCGCCAATCAATCATCCGGTGGGCGAGCATTTCGATCCGTTGGATCGCCTCGGCCAGCCCACGGTCACTCGCCACGACCTGTTCCATCGCCAGAATCGTATTCAACTCTTCGGCCGCGATCGACTCTCCGATGATGCGCTTGATCAACAACCCGGCAAACCCGATAACGAACAACACAATGACGGTTCCGAGCCAGCCTAGCATCTGCAGCGCGCCAACAACAATGCCGACGGCGGTCGCACCCGCGCCGCCAGTCAGAATTTCATATCGGAGTATGAGGGACGTTTCTTCTGGGTGGAGCTTGCCTCGCACCACGAGCGTGAAGTAGAGCAGCCCGCGGCTCAAGATGAAATGCGCGAGCAGGAACAGCGCCATCGCCGGAATAAAATCAGGCCCTTCGACTCCGTGCGCGCCGGCCCCCAACGTCACGGCACTCCAAGCGAAAAATCCGTATGCGGCGAGCAGCGCCAACGTCTCGCGGCCGGCATTTATCCACGCCACGCCAATTTCTTTTCGCAGCATCAACCAATCGCCGGTCAACACGCCAAAGAACAGCGCGATCGCCGTCGGCGTCGGACCGACAATCAGAGCACCACCAGTCGCAATTACTCCCAGCAGATTGAGCGCGCCATACTTGGTAATTGGCAACTGATAAAGCCGGAACAGCACAGTGGCAATGAAGAGCGCAGCAAGTGGTACGAAATGTCCCATCCACGCGTGATCAATCCATGCACTCGCGATGAGCAAGAGCGTGCCCGCCAGCGTAATTGATCGCGCGTAGACGGACAGGAGGCGGGTCACGTGCGGACTGTCTCCAATGAATCGAGCGCCGACCGAAGGCTTCGCGTCAGCGCAACCGCTTCGTTGACACTGCGTTCCGCCGCTTGGACAATAGCGCTGCCAACAACAATGCCATCAGCCAACGCGCCGATAGCGCGCGCTTGGGTGGCATTCGAAATCCCGAATCCGACGCAGATCGGCAACGTACACACGCTGCGCAAATCGGCGATGGTATCTGGCAGCGTCGCGGCAATGTCCGTGCGCATCCCGGTGACGCCAAGTCGGCTGATCAAGTACACAAAGCCCCGACCGTGGCGCGCGATCTCGGCCATCCGGCCGCGCGGTGTGGTGGGTGCGACCAGGCGCACAAAGTCGAGCGGTCCGTTACCGAACCAGGTTTCGCGGACATCATCTGCCCCGACCGGCAGGTCGGTGACCAGCACGCCGTGGACGCCCGCAGCCTTCGCACGTACGAGCACGTCGGGACCGGCAGCCAAAATCGGATTCAGATACGAGAAGAGCACCACGGGAATGTCGAGCCGCGCTTCGGCTACGAGTTTTAACGCCCCGTCAAGAGTCATTCCTTGTTCCAGCGCTTGCTGCGAACTGCCCTGAATTACTGGTCCATCGGCGACGGGATCGGAAAATGGCACTCCTACTTCGATGATATCAGCGCCGGCGTCGGCAAGTCCCTGCAACAACGCCAAGCTCCTCGCGCGGTCGGGATGACCGGCAGTGACATAACAGACGAGCGCGCGGCGGTTCGCCGCGCGCAGCAGGGCAAATCGTTGACTGATCACATCAGATAAAGTAGTCGCCTACACGAATCCCGTAACGATCGGCGTCGGCAGTTTTAATAAT